>DATIYG010000258.1:0-8587 GCA_035517755.1 Rhizomicrobium sp.
AACGGACCTTCGCCCGCGTGGGTACAGGAGCGGCTGAAGGCCGTTGGCTTGCGGCCGATTTCCGCGCTGGTCGATGTGACGAACCTGATGTCGCTCGATCGCGGGCGGCCGCTGCACGTGTTCGATGCCGACAAGCTTTCCGGCGATGTGCAGGCGCGGCTGGCGCAGGACGGCGAGCAGCTGCTTGCGCTCGACGGCAAGACCTACACGCTCGATTCCGCCATGACCGTGATCGCGGACGACAAGGCAGCCCGCGGCATTGCCGGCGTGATGGGTGGTGAGGATACCGGCTGCACGGAAACCACGACCAATGTGTTCGTCGAATCCGCCTATTTCGATCCCGTGCGCACGGCGCAGACTGGACGCAAGCTCGGCATTCTTTCGGATGCGCGCTATCGTTTTGAGCGTGGCGTCGATCCGGAATTCGTGGTGCCGGGTCTGGAGCTGGCGACAAAGCTCATTCTCGAGTTCTGCGGCGGCGAACCGTCGAAGACCGTGGTGGCCGGCCGCGTGCCGGACTGGAAACGCGCGATTGCTTTCACGCCGGCGGCCGTGAAGCGACTCGCCGGCATCGATGTGCCGAAGCCCGAGATCGTGCGCATCCTGAACAATCTCGGTTTTGTCGTAACGGGCGACAATCCGCTCACGGTGCAGCCACCATCCTGGCGCGGCGATATCGAAGGCGTGGCCGACCTCGTGGAAGAGGTCGTGCGCATCCATGGCCTCGACAATGTGCCGAGCGTGGCGATGTCACGTCCCGATGCGGTGGCGCGGCCGACGCTCACGCCGGCACAACGCCGCACCAAGCAGGTGCGCCGCGCGCTGGCCTCACGCGGTTTCAACGAGGCGATCAATTTCTCCTTCGTTCCGCGCGCACACGCCGCGCTGTTCGGCGGCGGCGATGAGGCGCGGCAGCTGGAGAATCCAATCGCCGCCGATCTCGATGCGTTGCGTCCGTCCGTTCTGCCGTCGCTGCTGGCGGCCGCGCAGCGTAACCAGGCGCGCGGATTCAGCGATCTGATGCTGTTCGAAATCGGCGCGCAGTTTGCGTCCGGCATGCCCGGTGCACAGGCAACCGTCGCCGCCGGCATCCGCATCGGCGAGCCGCAACGCAGCTGGACGAAAGCGGCGCATGCGCCCGACGCGTTCGATGCCAAGGTCGACATGCTCGCTGCCATTGAAACCGCGATGGGCGCTGCCATGACCGCGCCGATCAAGTCCGGCGCCGCGGCCTGGTATCATCCCGGCCGCTCCGGCACCTTGGCGCTGGGGCCGAAGGTGCTTGCCTATTTCGGCGAGCTGCACCCGAAAATCGTTGCCGCGTTCGACCTGAAGGGTCCCGCTTCCGCGTTCGAGATTTTCCTCGATGCCATTCCCGAGCCGAAGACGAAGGGAAAGGTCCGCGCGCAATTCGCGCCGTCGCCGTTCCAGCCGGTCGATCGCGATTTTGCCTTCGTGCTCGATACGAGTGTGACGGCCGATCAACTGGTCAAAGCTGCGAAAGGTGCAGAGCGTGACCTCATCGAACGGGTCGATGTGTTCGATCTTTACGAAGGCAAAGGCGTTCCGGAAGGCAAGAAGTCTCTTGCCATTTCCGTGCGCCTGCAGCCGAAGGACAAGACGCTCACGGACCTCGAGATCGATGCCATTGCGCAGAAGGTCGTCGCCGCCGTCATCAAAGCCACTGGCGGCGCGCTTCGCACCTGAAGAGTCCCTGCGCTATGCTGTGCGGATCATGGAGGGGCGCATGATCCGCAGACTTGCCATCGCACTTTGCCTGTTTTCAGTGCCCGCGCTCGCGCAGCAGGCAACATTCAACGATCCGCTGGTCGATCATCTCGCGGGCAAATGGGTGCTGACCGGACAGATCGCCGGCAAATCGACCACGCATGACGTGAGCGCCGACTGGGTGCTGGCGCATCAGTATCTGCAAGTCCGCGAAGTCTCGCGCGAGACGAACAAGGATGGCTCGCCGGCCTATCAGGCCCTCGTCCATATCGGCTGGGACGCCAAGAAGCAGATTTACGACTGCGTTTGGCTGGACGATTTCGGCAGCATCTCCACGCAGTCGCTGGGGTACGCAAAGCCCGGCGGCAACCGCATCGCGTTCGTGTTCCAGGACCGCGACGACCCCGGCAGCTTCCACACCACCTTCACCTGGCATCCGGAAAACGGAACCTGGTCGATGGACATGGACCAGGTGACGAACGGCAAGACCGAACCGTTCGCGCGCACGACACTGGCGCCTGCGAAGTAGTCCTTCGCTTGTCGCCACGGGCGATGAAATTCGGTAGCATGTTTGCTAGATGTCGCGATGATTACATCGGCGTAGTGTGTCTGCGACCTGACGTTGTGGTAAGCTTCTGCTCCAAGTCGGGGGGATGCCATGACGATTTCAGCGCGCATTGGCGCGGGGGCATGCACACTCGCTCTTCTGGCCGCGATTTTTCCACGTACCGCGCTGGCAAGTGACTGGGAACAGGTCGGGGCAAACAATCGCCCGTCATGGGTGTTCGGTCACGCTGAGCGCCGCTTAAGGCTTTTGCCTGCGCTGCCCGGGATTGAGAAGAAGCTCCACGCAGAAGCCGACAAATATTTCGGCAATCGCGGCCCGGGAATGAGCGTTGGCCTCGTGCTCGATACCGGCCTGCTTTACAGCCAGGGCTTCGGATTCAAGCTCAAGACTCCGAAAGACACGGCAAAGCCCGACGAAAACACGCTGTTTCGCTGGGGCTCGCTGAGCAAAGTGATGACAGCGACCGCGCTTCTGTCGCTCATCGACGATCCGCGCACAAAGCCGGCCATGTCGATTGGCGATGCTGCCGACAAGGACCGCTACATCCCCGAACTCAAATTCGTGTGCCCGACATTCAACAAATCCTGCGATCGCGGCAGCACCGATCTGAAACTCACGCTCAAGGAACTTGCCTCCCATCATTCGACGCTGGCGGACGTTCTCAACCAGCCGTCGTCGTCCTTCGGCGATGAACCGTCCAAATGGGATGTGGCGAAACAACCTTTCCTCACCGTCAAATGCGGCAACGTGAAGTGCGATGACTTCACCTGGATGAACTCGCTCGAGAAGAGCTGGGTCCGCTTCGGCGCGGACGAACTGCAGGAATATTCCGGCGTTGGGATGGAGTTGGCTGGCCTGGTCGAGCAGCGCGTTTCCGGCAAGCCTTATCCGCAATTCGTGAGAGATCATCTGTTCACGCCACTCGGCATGACACACAGCACCATGGATCCCACGAAAGTCTCGGATTCGGCGCAGGCGCAGATGTGGAACCTGACTCTTTCCAAGGACAAAAAGAGTTGGACGTTCAGCTCCACCACACCCGAACTATCCCTGCCCGGCGATCACGAGCCGATGCTGCTGCCCGCGGGCGGATTCCTCAGCAGCGTTCACGACATGTCGTTTTTCATGAAAATGTGGCTGTCCGATGAAGTGCCGGATCTGGATGGTCATCCGCTCCTTTCCGCGGCGAGCATAAAACTTGGCGAGACTCCGATACCGACAAAAAAGACCACCTTTGGCAAATGCGGAACAACGACCGACAGGAACAACAACTTCTACCGTGAATGCGGCGTCGTTCCGGCTGGAGGGCCCGGCTTCGGCGTTGGGTGGGGCGTTGAAACGAACGAGCCGCAAATCGCGCACAATGGTTCACTGGGGATTGCGAGTTCGCAAACCGTTCTCCGCGTCGGCACGAAAATGGGCGCGACGGCTGTCTTCTCCTCGGATGGCGGGCAGACCCTTTCCGGCGACGATACGGACTTCCTGGATGTCGTGGTGCGCGAGCTTTTGCTGCAAGCCGGCGAAGATGCCGACAAGGCGACCAACTGGGAGGGAAAGCCGCTGTCGATCGGCGTCGCGCGGGTGCTCTATCTTTCGGGAAAGTCGCTCGATTCAAGCGATCTGGACGCCTTCACACCGCAATTCGTCAGTGCAAACAAGCTGAACTTGGGCAACATTGTATCGTTCCTGTCGGACTGGCGAAAGAGAATCGGCAAATGCCGATCGTTCCGCGTCCGCGACGTTCACGACTCCAGCGAGATCACGGTGCTCTTCAGTTGCGAGAAAATGGATTTCGATGCGGTGCTGGATGTTGAAACCAGCGGCAAGCATCGGATCAGCTGGACCGATCTGAACCCGCCGCCCCCGTCGCATAGCAGCGAAGTGTGCAAGCAGGCCTGTTACAGCGACGAGGGGCTGTGCATGCAACAGGCCCACTCCGGACCCGAGCGCGGCGCCTGCGTGCACCAGATGGAATTCTGCAAGGCGCATTGCGGCCAGTAGCGTTGCGTCTCGATTTCCCTGGCCCCCGCGCTATGGTGCGGCCATGAACCCGCGGAATTTCGACAAGCGCACCGGACTGGCCTTCATCGTCGCGTTCGGGATCGTCAGCCTGTTCGCCGATGCGGCCTATGAAGGCATGCGCGGTATCACCGGGCCGTATCTCGGCGCGTTGGGCGCAAGCGGAACGGCCGTTGGCATCATCGCGGGTGCCGGCGAATTGTTCGGCTATGTCCTGCGGCTTGCTTCAGGCCGCGCGGCGGAGAAGACCGGCGCCTACTGGATCATCGCCCTGCTCGGCTACGTGCTGCAGATGGCAGCCGTGCCGCTGATGGCGTTCGCCGGCGTGTGGTGGATGGCGGCAGGGCTCATCATCCTGGAGCGCACCGGCAAGGCGATCCGCAATCCCGCCGCCAATTTCATGATGTCCAGAGCCGGCGAGCAGATCGGCCAGGGTTGGGCGTTTGGCCTGCACGAAGCGCTCGACCAGACCGGTGCGCTCGCCGGTCCGCTGATCACGGCGCTGGTGCTGGCGCGCCACGGCCAATACACCACCGCCTTTCTGTGGCTCGGCATTCCCGCTGCGCTCACGCTGATTTCCGTCACTGGGCTTGCGATCCGCTTTCCCGATGCCGGCGAGGTCTCGCAACAAGCGCAGGCAAGAGACGGCGGCGCATTGTCCCGTGCATTCTGGCTTTATGCGGCAAGCGCGGCGCTGGTCGCGTTCGGTTTCGCCGACTGGCCGCTCGTCGCCTATCACTTCGCGCAGGCACATGTGGTCGACAAGCCCGTCGTGCCGGTGCTGTACGCCGCGGCGATGGGCGCCTCGGGTCTGGCCGCGCTGGTGCTTGGCCGTTTGTTCGACACGAAAGGTTTCGCCGCGCTGTTGCCGGGAATCCTGATCGCAGCATTCGCCGCGCCATTCGCATTTCTCGGCGGCACGGTCTTCGCGATCGTGGGCGCGCTGTGCTGGGGCGCGGCGCAGGGCATCGAGAATTCCGTGCTGACGGCCGGCGTGGCCCATCTCGTGCCGCAATCGGCGCGCGCCCGCGCTTATGGAATCTTTTCGGCGATCTATGGCATCGCGTGGTTCTCCGGCAGTTCACTGCTTGGCGCGCTGTACGATGTCTCGATACCGCTGCTGGTAACAGTTTCGATTATCGCTGAACTCGCCGCCATCGTGCCGTTTGTGATGGCCACGCGACTGATGAAAACGGCATGATCCTCAACCGTTCCATGGTTCGCCCTCGGGCGCGCCCCGCCCGAGATTGTCCGGCAGACGCTCACCCTTCGGGGTAAAGGCAAGTGAAACGGAATTGATGCAGTAGCGCAGGCCTGTCGGCGGCGGACCGTCTGGAAAGACATGTCCCTGATGTGCGCCGCACCGCACGCAAACAATCTCGGTTCTCACCATCCCATAGCTTGTGTCACGAATCTCGCGCAGATGTTCTTTGGCGAAAGGCGTGGTGAAGCTTGGCCAGCCTGTACCGCTTTCGAATTTTGTTCCGGCCTTGAACAGCGGCAGGCCGCACAACCGGCACGTAAAGATGCCTTCACGCTTCTCGCCAAGGAACGTGCCGCAGAACGGCGCCTCCGTGCCATGTTCGAGTAGAACGTGCCGCTCCTCATCGGTGAGGCCTTCCTGCAATTGCCGCAGTTGTTGCGCGGTGGGCGGCGTGAGATCGAAATGCGCTGTCGCCATTGAACCTTGGCCCTGCTAGCGCAGCGATTTGAACGAAGCGCGCATTTCTTCGACGAACAGTTCGGGCTGCTCCCACGCAGCAAAGTGGCATCCCTTGTCGAAGCGGCCGTAGTGGATGAGCTTGGGATACGCCTTCTCCGCCCAGCTCTTTGGCGCCTGATAGATCTCGTCATGGAACGCGCTCACGGCAACCGGAATCTTCACGCCGCGGACATCGAAGAACCCACCCTTCGCTGGAAATTGCCGCGTATCCCAGTAGAGGCGCGCCGACGAAATCGCCGTGTTGGTCAGCCAGTAGAGCGTGACGTTGTCGAGGAAATCGTCGGGCGTAATGCCTTCCGGATGCCCGTCAAACGATCGGGCAATCAGGGCGTGGCTGGCGGCATCGTGATCCAGCATCCAGGCCGCAAGTCCGACGGGCGAATCCACAATGCCGTACAGGGTCTGCGGCCGGTTGTTCATCTCGATCGCGTAACCCAGGCCCTTCTTGTAGAAGAAGTCGACCTGCTCGTAAGCGCGCTTTTCGTCGGGTCCAAGACCAGCAGGCGGTGGACCGCCGGCCGCAAGCACCTTCGCAATGTCGGGAGGAACAGTGGCCGGCATGTTCGTGTGGATGCCGAGTAGTCCCGGCGGCTCCTGCAGTGCCATGTTCTCCGACACAGCGTTGCCCCAATCGCCACCCTGGGCCACGTATTTCGAATAGCCGAGCCGTTGCATTAGGACGGCCCATGCCTTGGCAATGCGCGGCGGGTACCAGCCGGGTTTTGTCGGTATGGCGGAGAAGCCGTATCCGGGAAGCGACGGGATCACGAGATGGAATGCATCCGCTTCGGTGCCGCCGTGCGCTGTGGGGTTGGTGAGCGGCTCGATGATCTTCAACTGCTCGATGATCGAGCCCGGCCAGCCATGCGTGACGATCATCGGCAATGCATTGGCATGCTTCGACTTCACGTGAATGAAATGGAAATCGAGCCCGTCGATCTCGGTGACGAAGTTTGGCAGCGCCATCATCCGGGCTTCGATCTTCCGCCAGTCATGCTTCGCCCAGTGCTGCTGAATCCTCTTCACGGTCGCCAGCTGCACGCCCTGCGATTGATCGCTCACCGTTTCCTTGCCGGGCCAGCGTGTGGCAGCGGCGCGCTTCTTCAGATCGGCAAGATCTTCGTCCTTGGCGTGAAAATGGAAAGGCCGGATTGCATCGGCTTTGGCCGTCTCCATATGCGGCACTCCCTTGTTTGCAGACGGCGTTGCGGTCGCTGAATTTCCCGCGACCAGCGTGATCGCGCTCGCCGCCGCCGACGCTGCCAGAACGTCTCGCCGCGTCGGATTGGGCAATGGTGACATGGATCGTCCTCCCGGTAAGTGGCTACGCACAGAGATCACGCGTACGCTGCAATCAGGAGCGGGCAACAGGCGTTTGCTCTGTGGAATCCCCCGACTCCAGAGACACTACTCACCGTGAATTGGTGTCTTATCGCCTGTGCCCGACATTGACAATGACAGCCGACGCAGTTGTCAGGCTGTGATGGCCTTGTCGTAGGAACAGGATGGCGCGACGCCGTCGAAGATGTTGCGTTCGGCAATCCATTTCACCGTGTCGTCGAACACTTCGCGCGTATAGGGTTCGAACACCATGCGTTCACCCGGACCCCAGCGCCGCACATCCATGCGCGCGTGGAAGCGGTGCGGGAATTCCTTGAGATAATGGTGCGTGTAAAGATCGGGCCTGAGATCGATGTCGCGCTGGGCGCGGCGCAACGCGCGGAAGAACTTCTTCAGATCGTCCGGCTCCGGATTGCCGGTGATCATGGTCGAGATCATGAAGGTCGTGTCGATGACTTTGCGGAAGCCGAGCTGCTCGGCGAAGTAGTAGGGCCCGCTGAACAGCGTGCAGGCCGGCGACTGGCCGTCGAGGAACTTCTCCATGCGCGCGAACAGCATGCCGTCGGCGAAGTTCAGATTGATCTGGGCGAACTTGAGATACTGCTCCAGCGCCTGGATCGTTGCGTAATGGCTGCCGGACTGGTAGCCGACGGAGATGGGCACACCTGCGAGATCTTGGGGCGTGCGCACGGGTGAATCCGCCGGCACGAACACGCCGGCCGGCGAAACCGAATAGACATCCGGGTAGAGCTTGCCGTGGCCCAGGATGGCGGCCATGTCGACCGTCCAGTGGCAGGCGCAGCTGACATCCGATTTGCGGCCGGCCTCGAACGACTGGAATGCGCCGACGCGATCGCCCTTGTCGTGAACGGCGCCTTCGGTCTTCTGCACCTGCTCGCGGAACACGTAATCGAGGCCTTCGTCGCGGAAGTAGCCTTTCTCCTCGGCCACCCATTCCTGCAGGCGAAAATGCGGTTCGATGACGAATTTGGACATGACGCCTCTTCGTTCAGAGCCGATGGCTGCGCGGCCGCACGGTAGCCGGGCGAGAGGGCCTTGGCATCAAAATATCGGAGAGCGAAGCCTACCGCCTGCCCGGCAGGCGAGAGCCGGGCCTGGCGGTGATGCCGAAATCGCCCGACTTCTTCTCCGGATCCGCTGCGGCGAAGCCCTCGGCGGTCAGGCCGCGCCGGAGAAGTTCCCGGATC
>DATIYG010000259.1:0-7804 GCA_035517755.1 Rhizomicrobium sp.
ACAGCCATTGTCGGTCGTGCACGTCGGGAGGCCGAAATTGTTGCGGTAGGTCTGAAGGTCCGCTTCGGCATTGTCGTAGCCGAAGGCATCGACAATGGCGATGACGGTGACTGAGCTCCCGTCCGTGGTGATCTTGTAGGCATCGCGCAGATCGCTCGGCCCGTAACCGCCTACAGGCGGATGGCCAGCGAAAATTATGTTGCCCTTGCTGTCGGTGACGACATGCGCGAAGCAGCGCGCGTAGTTGCCCACAACGCGACCGCACACGGCACGATGATAAACATTGCCGGATTTCTGGACCGGCATGGTGAATGCGCTGGCCCCGGTGGCGACAAGCGCGATCAGGGCAGACGCAAGTCCACCCGCTAGCAAGCGAGACATTTCCGATTTCCTCCTTCTTGGACGCCCCTGAATCTCATTCTTGAGGGTGAGACGCAGAGTGAAATTCTAGCAGACGACGTCCCGTCCCGCCATTGCCTGGACTTCGGATTCATGAGGATCGAACAAAAAAGTCGGGCGGAGGTCCTAACCTCCGCCCAACAAACGCACTGGCCTGCGAACTCAGAAGGCGCTGACACCATTCGGCGTGCCAAGCCCCGTCGGCCCGTCATAGCCCACCTTGGCTGTGCAAAGGTAGGAGCCGCCGCACGAACCGTTGCTGCCCGATGTGACGTCGTACAGAGCGCCCGTGTTGTTGTACGGATCGCTGCCGTAGTTCACCGCACCGCCATTCACGCCGTAAACGCCGGCGATGAGCGGGGACGCAACGCTGGTGCCGCCGAACACGAGCCATCCCGAGCGGCGCGCATTCACCGGACCGTACACGGCAACACCGGTGTTTGGATCCGCAACAGCAGACACGTCTGCCTCAACCCGCTTTGAGCAACCCGAATCGGTTTGCCACGACGGCTTCGCATAGATCGTGCTGCAGCCACTACCCGCACCGGACCACACCGTTTCGTTCCAGCCGCGGCTGCTGCTGTCACGCACGAGATGTGTGCCGCCGACCGCCGTAACATGCGGGGAGGTTGCCGGGAATTGCGGTCCCGCGGAATACCCGGAATCGCCTGAACTCACAGTGACGGCGATTCCGGGGTGATTGTATGACGGCTCATAGGTCTGCGAGCCGGATTCGCCGCCGCCATAGCTGTTGCTGATCGCGTGCGCGCCTTGAGCGGCCGCGGTATTTTCGGAGGCGGCCAGATTAGCGAATGTCGCCGACGTGCCCTCAATCAGATAGATCTTGCAGTTCGGACACATGGCGCTGGCCATGTCGAGATCGAGTGCGGATTCCTGCGCCCAGCCTGTGTTCTGGGCTGGGTAGTTGCCCTGCTGGCCGCTCTGGTTCAGCTTCTTGAAGCAGCCATTCGCGGTCGTGCATGGCGGCAATCCAAACTGTGCGCGATAAACACCGAGATCCGACTCCGCGTTGGTATAGCCGTACGCATCGACGATCGCGATGATGGTCGATGAGCTTCCCGAGCCCGTCACGTTGTACGCCGAACGCAAGTCGCTCGGGCCATACCCCGATGGCGTCGCGGGTGGTGACACTTTCAGGTGACCTGCGGCATCGGTCACAACATGCGCGTGACAGCGCGCGACATGGCCGACGGTTTGACCGCAAACTGCGATGTGAAAGGTATTTCCGGAACGTTCGACGCGCAGGCTTTGCGCGTTCGCGCCAGAAGACGCACCCACGGCAACAAAAGCTGCTGACAGCAGCCAAGCGTATAAGCTCCGATGCATAAGGTTCTCCTCCAGATGGAAATTCCCCGCATCCGCCCAACGGCACTCACGTTGAGGATACGAGTCGGTTAGCCCCTCAACCCTTGATTGATACCAGAGAATTGCCCAAATGAACAGGGCACATCCACCAAGTATTCATGTCGTGACACGTTCGATTCAATTTGTCCGGTATGTTCGCGGGCGTGAACGAAGCCTATAGTGTCGGAAGAAATTCTACGGGGGCTGCGATGGGGTTTTTCGCAAGCGCGCATGCGTTTTCGCTGGCAGGACTGAGCACAGAATTCACGACGCTCGCGCTCGCGATGATTTTGGGCTTCGTCCATCTCTTCACGGCGACTCACTTCATCACCAGCGAGCGCGGACTGATGTGGAACATGGGGGCGCGAGACAACACGGCGCCCCTGCAGGGAAAGCTCGCCGGCCGCCTCGACCGGGCCTTCCAGAATTTCAAGGAGACATTCGTTTTCTTCGCCGCCAGTATTCTAGCCCTTGCGGTTCTCGGGCGCCACAACGGGCTGACCATCTGGGGCGCCGAAGCCTATCTCGCCGGACGTATCCTCTATCTGCCGCTCTATGCGCTGGGTGTTCCAATCCTTCGGACGCTCGTTTGGGCGGTTGCGACGTTTGGCATCGGCTTGCTCATCGCGGCCCTGCTCGGAGCCTGATAGCCGGCGGCAGGTTCAGCCTAAGGTTTCGAGCGACAGCGTCATCGCCGTCCCGCCATCGGGGCCGCGAGCCCATAGTTCTGCGCCATTGTCCTTCTCGCGGCCGCAAAGATCGAACGATGCAATGTCGAACAAGGGCGCGCGGGCGCGAAAGTCGAGACGCGCGATTTGCCTGTTCGGCCGGTGCCGAAGGAAATGGTCGACCAGCAGGGTCGCTGTGTAGGGCCCATGAACGACCAGTCCAGGATAACCTTCAACGTCGCGGCAATAGTCGCGATCGTAGTGGATGCGATGTCCATTGAAGGTGAGCGCCGAATAACGGAACAGCTGCACCGGATCGGGCGTGATTGCGCGTGACCATTCGGATGCCCGTTTTTCGTCCGGCAGATTGAGCTTCGCCGCATCGACACGGATCGCCGACGACTTTGGCGGCTCGCGATAGACGATGTCATGATGCTCGACGATCGCGAGCGCGCCATCCGTCGAGATGTCGTGGCGCACGGAGACGAACACCATGTCGCCGGACTTGCCGGATTTTGCCTCGACAGATTCGATGACCGAACGCCGAGAGATCGCCGCGCCGATTGTAATCGGAGCACGGAATTCGATCCGATTGCCCGCCCACATGCGCCGCGGCAGCGGAACAGGCGGCATAAATCCGCCACGCTTCGGATGGCCATCGACATCAATATCCGATTCCCGCGCATGCGGCAGAAAGTAGAGCCAGTGGCCGAGCGGTGGCACTTCGCCCACGTTCCATGGCGACACAGTGTGATCGAGCAGGGCAGCAAGCCCGGCCAACGGCGCAGTCGTCGCGACATCGGACAGCACTTCGCTACGCCCGATCCAGGATTTGAGATGTGCGATATCGATCATCAGAACGATTTCGGCAAATTCAAAACGTGAGTCGCCACGTGCGACAGGATCAGGTTCGTCGAGATCGGCGCGACCTGATAGAGCCGGGCCTCGCGGAACTTGCGCTCGATATCGAACTCTTCGGCAAACCCGAATCCACCATACGTCTGCAGACAAATGTCTGCCGCGAACCATGAGGCTTCGGACGCGAGCAGCTTGGCCATGTTGGCTTCCGTGCCGCAGGCGTGGCCGGAATCGAACAGTGCCGCCGCTTTTGCCACCATTTCGGCGGCGGCCGTCACCTGGACCCAGGCGCGCGCGATAGGAAACTGCACGCCCTGATTCTCGCCGATGGGCCGGCCGAATACCTCGCGTTCTGCGGCATAGGCAGCGGCGCGATCGATGAAGAAGCGCCCGTCGCCGATGCATTCCGATGCGATGAGGATGCGTTCGGCATTCATGCCGTCCAGAATGTAGCGGAAGCCCTTGCCTTCCTCGCCGATCAGGTTCGCGGCAGGGACAGATAGATCGTCGAAGAACAATTCCGTCGTCGCGTGATTGATCATGGTGCGGACGGGATGGATAGTCAGTCCCTTGCCCGCGCTTTCGCGCAAATCGACAAGAAACACGCTCATGCCGTCACCGGGCTTGTCGTCATTGCGTGGCGCGGTGCGGGCGAGCAGCAGCAGCAGATCGGAATGCTCGGCGCGGCTGATCCAGATCTTCTGGCCGTTGACGATGTAGCGGTCACCGTCCCGCTTCGCGAAGGTCGCGATGCGCGTCGTATCCGTGCCACTGGTCGGCTCTGTCACGCCGAAGGCTTGCAGCCGCAGCTCACCTTTCGCGATGGCCGGCAGGTATGTCTGCTTCTGTGCGCTGCTGCCATGCCGCAGGACCGTACCCATGGTGTACATTTGCGCGTGGCACGCTGCCGCATTGCCGCCGGAGCGATGGATTTCTTCGAGGATGGCGGTCGCAGCGCCGAGCCCCAGCCCCGATCCGCCGAATTCCTCTGGGATCAGGACGGAGAGAAAGCCTTCCCGCGTCAGCGCGGCGACGAATTCGCTGGGATATTTCCGTTCGCGATCCAGCGCACGCCAGTACTCGCCGGGAAACGCCGCGCACAGCTTGCGCACCGAGTTGCGGATGTCCGGAAAGCTTTCATCGCGCGTTTCGATCATGCGGCGATCCTAGTCGGCTGACAACACAGCGGCGCCGGCTTCGATTTCACCGGACCCTGCCTGAACCGCATCGGACAATCCTGCGGCACCGATGAGCACTTGTGACGCGAAGATGCGCGCCAGGGCGAGCTTGCCGCGCGCGTACTCCACATCGCTGCCGCGCGACGCGGCCAATGAGGCCTTGGCCAGCATCCAGCCGCCAACCGTATCGCCGAGCAGTTTCAGATAATCCGTCGCGCCGGCCAGCGCATCGGGTGTGCCGCGCGCTTCGATCAGCCAGTCGGTGGCGCGTTCGGTGCCGGCAATGGCTTCGCGCAAAGTTCCAGCAACAGCATGATCGAGATCGGGCAAGGTGGCGCGCATTTCGGTAAGGAGCGCGCGAACCGCGCCGCCGCCAGCGAGTGGCAGTTTGCGGCCAACCAGATCGATCGCCTGAATGCCGTTGGTACCCTCGTAGATCGGCGCGATGCGCGCGTCGCGATAGAATTGCGCCGCGCCGGTTTCCTCAATAAAGCCAGCACCACCGTGGACCTGAATGCCGAGCGAGGCGACGTCGACGCCGATATCGGTTGACCACGCTTTCGCGACCGGTACGAGCAACTCCTCGCGCAGCTTCGCCGCCTCGCGCGCGCTCAGCGAAGACGCGTGTTCGGCCAGATCGGCGGCAATCGCGGTGGAAAAACAAACGGCGCGCGCCGCTTCCGTCTTCGCCTTCATCAGCAGCAGAGCGCGCCGCACATCGGGAAGATCGAAGATGCGCGCCGGCGCATCATCGCTCCACGCGCTGCGACCCTGGCGGCGCTCAAGCGCATAATCGCGCGCCTGCTGGTAGGCACGTTCGGCAATCCCCACACCCTGCGCGCCGACATTCAGCCTCGCGGCGTTCATCATCGTGAACATCAGCGCCAGACCCTGATGCGGTGCGCCGACCAGTTCCGCCTCCGCGCCCTCGTAACTCATCACGCAGGTGGGCGAGGCATGAATTCCGAGCTTGTGCTCGATGGAGAGCGGACGCAGCGCATTGGCGACACCCGGTTTGCCGTTCGCATCCGGCAATTGCTTGGGCACGAGGAAAAGCGAAATCCCTTTGGTGCCGGGCGGCGCGTCGGGCAAGCGCGCCAGCACCAGATGGATGATGTTATCGGCGCAATCGTGATCGCCCCAGGTGATGAAGATCTTTTGGCCGGTGACGCGATATTTGTCGCCTTCCGGTTCGGCCCGCGTGCGGATCAGCGCGAGATCGGACCCGGCCTGCGCTTCCGTGAGGTTCATCGTTCCGGTCCACTGGCCGGCCACGATCTTCGGCAGATAGATCCGCTGCTGGCGCGGCGTGCCATGCGCGGTGAGCAGATGGATGGCAGCCTCGCTCAGCATCGGACACAGGCCGAAGCTCATATTCGCCGCCGTCACCATGTCGAACACAGCGAGCGCAATGGAACGCGGCAGTCCCTGTCCGCCGAATTCGGCCGGGGCGGCGAGCGATGTCCAGCCGCCATCGATGAACTGGCGATAGGCATCGGCAAACCCGGGTGAGGCGAACACACGCCCATTCTCGAAGCGTGCGCCGTCGAGATCGCCGCTGCGGTTCAAGGGCGCCAGCACGCCGTCGGCAAATTCGCCGGCGGCCGTCAAAACTTGCGTGCAGGTTTCGGAATCAAGATCGGAAAACGAAGCGAGCAGGTCTTTCAGACCCGCAACCTCGAGCGAAAATGCGATGTCGCGAACCGGCGCGCGGAAACCCATCAGATATGGATAGCATGCCCCAGCGCGCGGAGCGACGCCTCGTGATAGGCCTCGCTCAGGGTTGGGTGCACGTGGATCGTACCTGCGACGTCTTCCAGCACCGCACCCATCTCCAGCGCGTGGCTGAATTCGCCGGACAGTTCGGCCACATGCGCGCCGACCGCCTGAATGCCGAGAATTCGATGATCATCCTTGCGCGCCACAACGCGCACAAAGCCTTCGCCGGCATCCATGCTGAGGGCACGGCCGTTGGCGGCAAACGGGAACAGCGCCACGATCGCATCCGGCCCGGCTTCGGAGGGCAGCAATCCGGCGCTGACGATTTCCGGCTCGGTGAAGCATACGGCCGGAATGAATCCGCGGCTGAATTCACGTTTGTGGCCGGCGATGATCTCCGCGACCATGTCGCCCTGATGGGCGGCCTTGTGCTCAAGCATCGGCTCGCCGACAAGATCGCCGACGGCCCACACATTCTTCATCGAGGTGCGGCACAGCTTGTCGACCTTGACGAAGCGGCCATCCATGTCGACGGCCATGTTCTCGAGACCCCAGCCTTCCGTGGCAGGCTTGCGGCCGACGGTGACGAGGATTTTGTCTGCGGGCAATGTTTCTGTTTTGCCGTCCGCCGTTTCGACAATGAGACCTTTGGCGTCCTTGCCTTTGGCCTTTGCGCTAAGATGCACGGTAACGCCGTTCGTCTTCAGCCATTTGGTGATGGGCGCGACGAGTTCGGCATCGTACAGCGGCAGGATCCGATCCAGCGCCTCGACGACGGTGACCTCGCTGCCGAGCTTGCGGAATGCGATGCCAAGCTCGAGCCCGATGTAGCCGGCGCCGACCACGACCAGTTTCTTTGGTAGCGATTGCAGGTCGAGGGCTTCGGTTGACGAGATCACATCGCCGCCGAACGGCAGGAATGGTAGCTCGACAGATTTGGAGCCATTGGCAAGGATGACGTGCTCGGCGGTGACGATCTGTTCGCCATCCTTCGTCGTCACCGTGCAGGTCTTCGCGTCGGAGAAGGTGCCCCAGCCTTCGATCACACGCACCTTCGCGCGCTTCAGGAGCGCGCCGACGCCGGTGTTGAGCCTCCGGACGACGCCTTCCTTCCATTTGTACAGCTCGGGCATGTCGAGCGATGGCCCGCTCGCGAGTTTGATGCCGTGCAGGCCCTTGTCGGACGCCGCGCGCGCCATCGTCTCGAAATATCCAGCGGAATGGATGATCGCCTTGGATGGAATGCAGCCGCGGATGAGGCAGGTGCCGCCGAGCTTGTCGGCTTCGATCAGCGTGGTGTCGAGGCCGAGCTGCCCGGCGCGAATAGCGGCGACATATCCGCCCGGCCCGCCACCGACGACGAGCACGTTGCTGTGAATTGTTTCGGCCATGTCTCAGTCCATGAAGAGGGTCGCGGGGTGTTCGAGCAGCGACTTGATGCGCTGGATGAACTCGGCGGCGTCGTAGCCATCCACTACGCGATGATCGAAGGAGGAGGACAGGTTCATCATCTTGCGCACGACCACCTGGCCGTTGCGCACGACGGGCCGATCGATGATCGCGTTGGGCCCGATGATCGCCACTTCCGGATGATTGATGACCGGCGTCGTCACCACG
>DATIYG010000260.1:0-10652 GCA_035517755.1 Rhizomicrobium sp.
GGCGGAAGGCGAAGCGTCGCTCGTCGCCGAAGCCGAGAAGAGTATCGATGCGCTCGCCAGGCGCGCCGAGCATCTCAAGCTGCAATCGATGCTGTCGGGAGAAGCCGACGCCAACGACTCCTATCTCGAAATCCATGCCGGTGCCGGCGGTACGGAAAGCCAGGATTGGGCCGAGATGCTGTTCCGAATGTACACGCGCTGGGCGGAACGGCACGGCTACAAGCTGCAGCTCATCGAAGAGAACGAAGGGGAGGGGGCCGGAATCAAATCGGCGACCCTTCTGGTGAAGGGCGAGAACGCCTATGGCTGGCTGAAGACCGAAGCAGGCATCCATCGCCTGGTGCGCATCTCGCCATTCGACGCCAATGCGCGCCGCCACACCAGCTTTGCCAGCGTAACCGTGTTTCCGGTGATCGATCAGTCGATCGAAATCGATATCCCGGACAAGGAAGTGCGGATCGACGTCTATCGCTCGAGCGGGGCCGGCGGCCAGCACGTCAACAAGACGGAAAGTGCAGTGCGCATCACGCATCTGCCGACCAACATCGTCGTCGCCTGCCAGACGGAGCGCAGCCAGCATCAGAATCGTGCCGTTTGCTGGGACATGCTGCGCTCCAAGCTTTACGAGATCGAGCTTGAGAAGAAGCAGGCTGAGACGGGCGCCTTCATCGGCGAGAAATCCGATATCGGCTGGGGCCACCAGATTCGTTCGTACGTTCTGCAGCCCTACCAGCTGGTGAAGGATCTGCGCACCGGTGTCGAAAGCCGCTTGCCGCAAGAGGTTCTGGACGGCGATCTCGATCCTTTCATGTCCGCCGCACTGGCGCAGGCCATCGGCGGCAAGCCGAAAGAAAAGATCGAGGATCTGGAATAATCGCCGGGCTGGCGCGGGCGTACGGGTCATCTACAATGGTGGTCCGCTGTTCGGGGGAGCAGATGCAGGACATTCCGCTCGCGGTCCTTTCCTTCAATCGACCGGGGTATTTATCGCAAGTGCTGGAGTCGCTGGCCGCTCAGACAGCGTTGAACGGCCGGCCCGTGCATCTGTTCCAGGACAATGCGGTCAATGTCTATTCGGGCGTCCGGTACGCCCGCGATGAGGACATCGCCGCGAACATCGACATGTTCAAGGCGCGATTTCCGCAAGGCGTGGTGCATCTTGCCCCGCACAACCTCGGCATCGCGCTGAACTTTCTGCGGGCCGAGCAGTTCGTCTTCGAGGAACTCGGACGCGAAGTCGCCTACTTCTTCGAGGACGACATGGTTTTGTCGCCGCATTATCTGGTCATGATGGATCGGATCTACGAACGTGTAAGAGCTGCAGACAGGGTCGGATATTTTGCGGCTTACGGAAAACTCTCGACGCCGGTTGCGGTTCAACGTCTCAAGGGCGGCCGGATGATGCGGCTCACATTGCACTGGGCCTTCGGCTTGACGCGCCAGCATTGGCGCGACCTGCGTATCTGGCTTGAACCCTATTACAAGCTGATCGAAGGCCACGATTATCGGCAATTGCCGCGTAGCCGGATTTTTCAGCACTATCGCGCACTTGGAATTCCGATTCGCGGGACCAATCAGGACACCCTCAAGCGGATAGGCACCTATGCCCTGGGCCGTGTTGGCATCAACACGCATGCCTGCTTTGCGCAGTACATCGGGGTAGATGGCGTACATTTTCGTCGTGAGCAATTCGAGCACCACGGGTATGACCGCACCGAGATGTATCCGGAACCGGTTGACCTCAGCTTCCCGCGGGTGGAGCAATTGGCGCGCTATTGGGCCGCCGAGGTGGCCGAGTGGATGGAGCGTTGGAACGAGCGTTCCGGCAGTCCGTTGGGCCGCAACGGCTTCGTCGAGCCGGCCTGGTACGATGAGAGGGGCGATACGTCGCGCTCCCTGACGATGCCAGCCGGCGCGCGCATTCGGCGACTGGTGAAGCTTGCGGCTGCTGCGGCTACCTCGCCGTTTCGGCCGGGACGCAAAACTGGCATCTGAACGTAGGGTGTCAGCCCGGTTCGCGGCGGCCAAGCACCTTCCGATCGTCGGTCCACCGCGCGGATATTGTCGCCATCGCCGTCACGATTGCGCCGAACAGCAGGGCGAACGCGATCCACAGGCTCGCGTTGCGCGCGGTCCTGCGCGCGAATTCCGCCGTACGCTGTTCGTCGGCACGGATCGTGGCGACCGCATCGTCGACGCGCCGCGAAGCTTGCGCGCTGGCATCGGTGTCGGCCGCGATAAGACTCGCGATGCGCTGCTTGTCGTAGGCGGAAAGCGTTCCGCCGTTCGCCATGCCGACTTCGAGGATGCGCGCGACCTCCGCCTTGTCGGCCACGATGTCACGTGGCTTTTCCGGCGTGACGGAATTGGCCGTTTCATCTGACGAGGCCTGGCCGTTGGGTGGAATCTCGATCACGGGATTGCGGCGCGGGGTGATCGGCTGTGTGACTTCGCCGGTCGAAGGCGCTGCGGGCGCGGGTGGGGCTGGCGGCGTGGTGGGCGCGGATGACGGCGCACTGTTGGACGGCACCGATTGCATCGGCTGCACCTGGGTTTGGTTCTGATCCGCATCGGTCTGCGTTCCGGTGTCGGCCTGAGCGTATCGGATCAATCCGATCGAGGCGTGCTGATCGCCCGCCATCGGGCGGAACAGCATGTCGGCCCAGTAGGTCGCAACCGCCGGCGTGACGGATTCGGTCGTCGCATTTGCGCCGCCGGAGATCGCAGCCATATTTGCAGCGGATCCCGCCGCCACCCATCCGGATACGATGGCGACAAAGGCGGTGACGATGACGGCGAGCGCCCACACAACCAGACCATGCGCCGCGGCGCGGAATTCTTCCTCGGCGGCCGACTCGGGTGCCGGCCCGATCAGGCGTCCGGTGACGTGTCCGCCGATGGCCAATCCAAAGGCCTGCGCGGCGAGGAAGTAGATTGCGCCAAGCGTCAGGAAGCGCGGCTCGGCCACTCCCTTGGCCGAGACGAGCGAAAGCCCGACGCCCGCGCCAAGACTGAGCAGGAAGAAGATGGACGCGATGGCGATGGCAGCGCCTGCGAATACCGCGCTCCAGTGGAAACGGTGCGAAAGGTCTGCTGCTTCCTCGGCACTTTCAACCATCACGACGCCGTCCTCATTGGCCACGGTGACCGGCATGGAAATCTCCCCTTTCAGCTATCAAGTAAACTAGGATTGTGGAACTCGCGCCCGTAGAACGTGTTACGGCCATGGCTTGTTCCTGCATTATGACAGGGGAGGAGAGTGTGCGGTCGATTCTTCTTTGGCTGATCGGCGTGCCGATTCCGATCATCATCATCCTGTGGCTCATCACCGGCCACGCCTGATTCGAAAACGAAAGCCCCGCCTCGGGCCAAGCCGAAGCGGGGCTGTTTGCCTTGAACGGTGTCTGTCCTCAGGCGCCGGGCTTGAGCGGGGCAACTGTCGCTGCGGGGCGCGGCTGCGTGACATCCATGGCCCGTGCAGCCATCGCGCCGCCGCCATTGGTCATGGCAGGCGCCGATGCGGGAGCTGCGCTTACGGACGGAGCGGGAGCAGCCCTGTGTTCGTATTCGGTGCCCCTGCGGCCGGCGTCTTCCGACAGCGGATTGTCCGAATGGCGGCAATTGCCTTCGAAGAAGGCGCCGGCTTCGACCGCAAACGCCTCGTGCAGGATGTTGCCTTCGACATGACACGTAGAGCACAGCAACACTTTGCGCGCGCGCACGCTGCCTTGCACGCGGCCGCGGACCGTGACGTCATCCGCCAGCACTTCGCCGTGGATGAACGCCTTCTCGCCGATCACGAGACCGGCGCTATGCACGTCCCCTTCAACGCGGCCATCGATCTGGATGTCACCGCTCGAGGTGAGTGTGCCGTTCACGACGAGGTCTGCACTAATGATGGACGGAGCGGAGGAGCGGCCGGCCGCGCGTTTCGGTTGCGGCGACGATGCAGTCGACACCGGCGGTGGAGCTGCGGAATCCTTACTCTTGCTGGAGAACATGACGCCCTGCCTCGATAAATCTACTCGGATCCCTCACGACATCGGCCAGCCACACTTCGTAATGGACATGGGGACCGGTGCTGCGGCCGGTGGATCCAAGTCTCCCAACCGGCGCGCCTTTGTTCACTCTAGCGCCAACATGCACCAGGATCGATGCCAGATGGCCGTAGCGCGTGTGCAATCCATAACCATGGTCAATTTCAACCATGTTGCCGTAACCGCCGCGCGGTCCGGCGAAGACAACCACGCCCGGCGCAGTCGACGTCACGGTTGAGCCCCATGCGCCCGCAAAATCGAGGCCGGGGTGGAACGACACACGGTGCGTGAACGGATCGATCCGCGGGCCGAAATCGCTGGTCAGTTCGAAGCCTGCACCATGGACAGGCGTCGTCAACGGCACATGCTTGAGCCCCGAGAACAGCGAGTCGAGCTCCTTGCCGTGGGCACTGGCTCCAGCATAGGCAGCCGTAAACGCGGCATCGGCGATGCCGTCGATATGCACCTGCTGCATCGGCACGTCCGGGCCGCCGATCGCCGCGCCCTGGCCGCCGGGTTCGAACACGGCCGGGTCCATCCCAACACGGCGCAGCAAGGCCTCGAGCGCGTCGACGCGCGTGGCCACCTGATGATCGACGCCCTGCAGAAGCGAAGTCTCGAGAGAACTCAGGCGTGTCACGCGTTCGGTCTGCTGCGCCAGAATCCTGAAGGCCGGATTGCGCGGCATCCCTGGATCACGCGGCTGAGCCGCGGCGGTCCTGTGGAAAAGTGCGCCGGCGGCACCAGCCAGGCGGCCGACAGTCTCATCGAGGAAACTCGCGCGCGTCGGATGGGCCGTGCGCGGCTGGGCGGGCGGCGGTTCCGGCATGACACTGAGTTCGGAGCTGCCGGCATCGCCGGAATTCGAATTCTCCGGCGAGATCAGAGAGCCGGTCGCCGGCGAGACGGAACCGACGCTGTCGCTGGCCGCGCCGGCATTGGCGGCCCGCGGGATATCGCCGCTCGCACCGCCGAGCGCACCGCGTGTGCCGCCGGAGAGGCTCTCCAGCGTCGTATCGACCATCTGCTTGCGGCTGAGAAGCGAGGCGACGGCCTGCTGCTTGGTCTGAAGTTCGTCCGCGACCGACTTGAACTTGTCCTCGGCGCCGACGAGGGCGCCCTGCAGTTCATCATATGAGAGTTGAAGATCGGCGACACGATTCTCGTAGGTCGCCTGCATCTGTTGATAACGATGGTCCTTGGCCGCGATGATTCGGTCCTTGAACATCACGTTCACGGACGCGAACGCCACCCAGCCGAGGAAGATCAACGACAGGCCCGCCATGGTGGCCTGGAGCACCGGACTGAAGGTGAAGAACTGAACCCGTCCGTCGCTGCGGATGTAAATCTGGCGTTCGGGGAAAGTCGTGTGGATCCACGCCCACGCGCGCTCGAAGAGCGTCCCTTCCATACCCGAACTTCCCTTTTTGGCGTCTTCCGCGCCAGCCCCGGAGGCGCGCATTTGACCCAAATCGGGGCGTGAGATCAAGCTCTTAGCCCAGAAAAAAGAACGTGGCGTTAATTGAGGCCGAAACCGCGCTTTCCCGGGCTTCATAGGCTCTTCGCCGCCTCAAGGACCTTCTCAACGTGACCGGGAACTTTGACCTTTCGCCAGACCTGGCGGATCACGCCCTTGCCATCGACGAGAAACGTGGCCCGGTCCATGCCCATGTAGGACCGGCCGTAGAGGGATTTCTTGATCCAGACGCCATAGCCCTCAGCCACCATTTTCTCCGGATCGGAGCCGAGCCTTATCTTCAGGTTGTATTTCTTCCGGAATTTGGCATGGGATTCGACGCTATCTTTTGAGACCGCGATAACCGCGATCCCCGCTGCCGCGAATTTCCTGGCGGCCTCCGTGAAGCCGATGGCCTCCTTGGTGCAGCCTGGGGTGTCGTCCTTGGGATAGAAGTACAGAACGTAAGGCTGCCCCTTGAGGCTGGCGGAGGTGATCTCCTCACCCTGATCGGTCGCAAGCCTGAAGGCCGGCGCGCGATCGCCGGGGGAGAGGTCTGTGGCCATCGTGAACTCCGGGGGGCCCCTAAGCTGGAATTTACCGGTGGTTGGCGATAGGCGATAAGCCGGTGCGCGATTCGGCGCAAGCCCCGTAGGCCTGTTATCAACCGTCTGCGATGGCCGGGGTTACATTGTAGGATTGGGCGACGCCGAGAGGGGCGGCTCCGCCCTTGCGTTGGTACGGGACAGGTGGCCCCTTGAATTTCCAGCATCCGCATCTGCCACACGCGCCGCCCCCGAAAGAGCGGGGCGAATTGCGGTTGAAGGCTCGCGCCCGGCATGCGTGGCGCCGCATCAGATCGTCCCGCACCTACAAATACCTCCGTCAGCTCAATATCCGCGCACATCATGTGCGCCGCGCGACCGTGATCGCGGCGATCGGAATCGCGTTGCTTGTCGTGTTCGTGGTCGGCGCCGCGATCCGTCTTGTCCTCGGACCCATTCCGCTCGGGGCGTTTTCGGACAAATTGCACCACGCGATGAACAATGCGCTGCCCGGCGTCGGCGTCCGTTACGACGACGCTGCGCTCGAATGGTCGAGCGAAGAGGGCCGCATCAATCTCGTGATCCTCGGCGCGCGCGTTTTCGACGCCGAGCAGCATATCATCGCCGAAGCGCCCAAGGCCGAGATCGGTCTCGGGCTGATGGCCCTCTTCAACGGCCGGGTCGAGGTGCATCGCATCACCCTGGTGGGCGTGCAGCTGACCATGTCGCGTGACAAGGCCGGGATGCTTCATTTGGGAGTCGCGCGCGACAAATCGCAGGGCGACATCCTGCAGCGCATTCGCGATGCGATCGAGAAATCCGGCAAGGGGCCTTCGTCGCTCGATCGCTTTGCGGTCAGCAAGGCGCGCCTGGCATTCTACGACGAGAGCAGCGGCCTCTTTCTCGTGGCACCCCAGGCGAAACTCGAAGTCGCCAATGACACGACGGGACAGTATCCCGTGGTGGCCGCGAGCTTCGACGCCGATGTCGAAATCACCGGGCAGCCGGCGCACGTGGTTGGAACCGTGCGTTTGCCGAAATCGGGGGGAGCGATTTCCGGTGACATCAGCATCACGGGGCTGCAACTCCAGGCGCTCGCGGACAACGCCAAATCCTTCGCGATGCTTGCGCCGTTCGATTTGAAAACCGATTTGTCGGGTTCGTTTGCGTTCGATTCGCGCGGCAAGCTCCGCTCGGCGGATCTGGGTCTGGGCGCAACGGGATCGATCGGCGGAATGGGCTCGCCTCTGAAGGTGAAATCGTTCCGCTTCGTCGGCCGCTACGACGGACTGACCGGCCGCGTGCTGGTGGATGATGCGAGCCTCGAGGGTGAAACGGCGAAGGCCCGTTTCCGCGGCCTGAGCAATCTGACGTTCACGCCGGATGGGAACTGGAGCGGCGCCTCGCTCGATCTCCAGGGCGAGCAGATCAGCGTCGGCATGTCCAACGCTTTCCAGCACTCGTTCGATGTTGGACACATTGCCCTGCGTGGCAATTACGCGGCCGCCGATCGCACCTTCACGCTCGATCGCTTCGGCATCGATGGCCCGGGCGTCACAGGGGCGCTCAGCGGACGTGTCGTTCTGGCCGACAATGCGTCGCCGGAGATCGATCTTTCCGGTTCGATCGGCCAGATGTCGGTGCGTGATCTGGTCCGCTACTGGCCGCTCAGGGTCGGCGCCGGCGCCCGCGAATGGATCGCGGCCAACATGCCCGCTGGCAAGGTGGGACCGCTTGCCATCATGGCCAACATCAAGCCCGGACAACTGGATGGCCCGGCACTTCCCAACGAGGCGCTCAAGCTGACCTTTCCCATCGCCAATGCGAGCGTGAACTACATTCACGGGCTCACGCTGCTGACGAATGCCAACGGCACCGGCACGCTGACCGGCGACACATTCCAGACCGATGTCACCTCGGGACATGTTGGTCCGCTGGTTGTCGAAAAGGCCCGCGTCGTCATCCCCAACTTGCACCAGCACGGAACTCCGGCCGGCATCAGCCTGACCGCAAACGGGCAGATGCGCGACGTGCTCTCGCTCATCGACCTCAAGCCGCTGCAGTATCCCACGCGCTTTCACATCCGGCCCGCGGACACGGCGGGCGCGGCGAAGATCGACGCAACATTCCAGGTGCCGACGCTCAAGAATGTCGATGTCAGCAAGATCGGCGTTTCGGTGCATGCTGCCGTCAATGGCTTCGCCATGCCGATCGGAACACGAACGAAGCTCACAAACGGCACTGTGACGTTCGATGTCGATAACCAGCGCCTGCACGCGGCCGGCAACGTCACCATGGACCGAACGCCGGTATTTGCCGAGTGGACGGAAACCTTCAATACGCAGGATGACATCACGTCGCGCATGGTGATCCGCGGAACGCTCGATGACGCTGCACGCGAGGCGCTCCACATCGGACTGGATGAGTACCTGACCGGGCCGGTCGGAATCGTCGCCAACATCGACGGCCATCGCGGGACGATGCGGCGCGCACACATTACTGCGGACCTGACGCCCGCGACGCTGGCGCTTGATCTCGTCAACTACCGCAAAGCGCCGGGGGGCGCGGCGACGGCGCAGATCTCGCCGCGCTTCGATCCCAAGGGTGACATCGCCGCGTCGGATGTCACCGTGACGGGCGCGGGGCTTTCGGCAAGCGGCTCGCTTGCATTCAACAATGGCGATCTTGCGCACGCCGAGTTCGCCAGCGTGCGCGCCGGCCCCGCCAACGATTTCTCGCTCAGCCTGACCAGGACCGCGATGGGCGGAACCGAGGCGAACATCCGCGGAGCATCGGCCGACGGCACCGGATTCACGCGGCGCAGCGCCGCGACCAACGCCGCCAATCCGAAGGCGGCGGAAGACAAGACAACGCTTCACCTGACGGCGAAGCTAGACCGTATCGTCCTGCGCGATGGCGTGACGATGTCGCCTTTTGCGCTCGATCTCACGCAAGTCGGCGACCGCGTGCAGTCGCTGACGATTGCCGCCGGCGGCAAGCCGGACGCCCTCAGCGCCTCCATCGCGCCGGTGGCGGACGGCCGTAAGCTCACCATTGAAGCCGCCAACGCAGGCGCGATCCTGAAAGGCGTTCTCGGTCTCTCGGATATCGCGGGCGGCGAAATGAATGTGGACGCGAAACTGGCGCCGCTGTCCGGCGGTGGCGGCAAAGTTCCCGATTACGCCGGTACGCTGGTCATTCGCGACTTCAAGATCGAGAACCAGCCGTTCTTCGCGCGGCTGTTTTCCGCCGGTTCGCTCGGCGGGTTGCTCGACCTGATGCGCGGACAGGGCATCGTCATCGACAAGCTTACGATGCCGTTCAGCGCGAAGAACGATGTCGTCGACATCCGCGAGGCGCATGCGAGCGGCCCGTCGATCGGCATTTCCGGCGAGGGTTATCTCGATCGCCGGTCCAACAAGATGGATTTGCGCGGCGCCGTGGCACCGGTTTATGGCATCAATGGGGTGTTGAACTCCATTCCGGTGTTGGGCGATCTGCTGACAGGGAAGAAGGGCGAGGGCATTCTCGGTGTGACCTACGAAGCGTCCGGCAGCATTGACGAGCCGCGCATCACGGTGAATCCGCTCGCCATGCTGACGCCGGGCATCTTCCGCCGTATCTTCGAGGGCAAGGTGCCGTCGGCGCCGCAGCAGGCGGAGCAGCCGGCGCCAGCAACGCCGCTGCCGAAACCGGCGCCACAGCACTAGGGGGAGCGATCCAGTGAAGCTGACGAGGCCTGCGAACATCACGCCGTCGCAACGCAAATCGCGCATCGAAAAGTTGCGTGGCGAGATGGAGCGCGACGATGTCGGCGCGGTGGTGATCGGCGCCACGACGTCTTTGCGCTATTTCGCCGGCATCGGCTGGCATCCCAGCGAGCGCTTCACTGGGATGGTGATCACGCCGAAGGCGGTCATTTATGTTTGTCCCGGGTTCGAACGGGACAAGGTGCAGAGTCTGGTCACGGTCGCGGGCGACATCCGCGTCTGGCAGGAACACGAGAGCCCGTATGCGCTGATCGCCGACGTGGCAGGCAAGGGCAAGATCGCGCTCGACAATCAGATGCCGCTGTTCACCTATCTGGGCCTTCGGCGCGCGCTCAGCGACGAGCGGCTGGTCGATGGCGGGCCGCTGATCAACCGCCTGCGCCGCATCAAGTCGCCGGAGGAGATTGCGCTGATGCAGCACGCCAAGACCGTTACGCTGGACGTGCATCGACGCGCGCGCGAAGGCCTGTATGCCGGCTCACTGGTCAGCGAAACGATTCGCTTCATCGATCAGCAGCACCGCGCCTTCGGGTCGGACTTCGGCAACACGTTCTGCCTCGTCTCGTTCGCCGAGGACACGACCTTGCCGCATGGCGGCGAGAGCGAGCGCGCGCTCAAGGAGGACGACACGGTGCTGATCGACACCGGTTGCTGCTTCGATGGCTACAATTCCGACATCACACGCTCTTATGTGTTCGGCGAACCGACGAAGCGCCAGCGCGACATCTGGAATCTGGAGAAGCAGGCACAGGGTGCCGCGTTCGAAGCGGCGCGCGTCGGCGCGGCCTGTGAAGCGCCCGACTGGGCAGCGCGCGAGGTGTTGCAGATGGCTGGCCTTGGGCCG
>DATIYG010000261.1:0-6197 GCA_035517755.1 Rhizomicrobium sp.
TAGAACAGCATGCAAATCCTCCTTCAATCGGTGACAAACAAAAAGTGAAGGCCCCTTCGGCAAAAATCCCCCGATCAGCCAATTTCGGTTCTAGAAGATCGCGATTGGGAAGCAAGAGCAGCGCGCATATTGTGAACGCCCAATGATCCTCATCGCGCTCGGTGCCAACCTTCCTTCCGTTGCGGGGCGCCCCTCGGAAACTTTGCAGGCGGCGCTTTCGGCGCTTCAGGCAAACGGCATCCTGCCGGTGAAAGTTTCACGGTTCCACGAAACGCAAGCCTGGCCCGATCCGTCGGATCCGCCGTATGTGAACGCCGTGGCGCAAATCGAGACAGCGCTCGAGCCGGCGGCGCTGCTGGCGCGCCTGCACGAGATCGAACGGCAGTTCGGGCGCCAGCGGCATGCGCGCAACGCGCCGCGCACGCTCGATCTCGACATCATCGATTACGATGGCCGCGTTGAGGAAGGTCCGCCGGTCCTGCCGCATCCGCGCATGCAGGATCGCGCCTTCGTGCTGGCGCCGCTGGCTGAGATTGCGCCAGGCTGGCGGCACCCTGTGCTGGGGATGACCGCCGGCAAAATGCTGGCGGGGATCGCCGCTCGGGCCTGACAAAGCATCGCGTTGCGAGAAAGCAGACGGCGTGCGATTGCGCGCCTTCCGTCCCCGTGTTTAACAGTTGGCATGGACTGGCAGCACCTTCTTCCGTATCTCGCGCCGATTATCGTGCTTGCGCTGGTGGCGCGCCGGCTCATCCGCAACGCACCGCGCAAGGTAAAACCATGGCGCGTGTTCGTACCGCCCGCGATCATTGCGGCCTTGGTGACGCTGACCTTCGCAACGATGCCCATGCCGGCGCCGATCTGGATTGCCGGCTTCGTGGCTGCCTTGGCCGCCGGCGGCCTCGTGGGATTTCTGATGACCCATCATCAGGAATTCACAATCGATCGGGATACCGGCGAGATCACCGTTCGCGCCACGCCAATCGGACTCATCCTGGTCGGCGCGTTCTTTGTCATCCGCTATGGCGCCAAATATGTCGTGAGCGGCGGCGATCCTTACGCGGCACAGAACTTCCAGCCGAATGTGCATCCGAGCGCGAGCCTCATCGCGTGGACGGATGTCGGCCTGATGTTTTCCGTCGGGCTCGTGTTCGCCCGCGCGATCACCACGTGGCTGCGCACGCGCCCGTTGATTGCGGCGCACAAGGAAGCGACGGCAAGCGCGGCCGCACTGCCGCCGTCAACGCCGGCCGAGCTCCCGCCAGGACACGAGTAAAGTCGCGATCGCCAGCAGCACGGTCGTGACATTGATGAAGATCTCGAATTTCATCGCATCGCTGGTGCGTGCGAGCGCATACATCCGGTTCTCGACATCGAAGGTGATGTCCATGGCGGCGAGGTAGACGAGGGCGCTGCCGGCCATCAGGCCGAAAAGCGCCCCCCAGTCGCGTCCGCTCCACAGTCCGATGCCGGCAACCAGCATGCACAGCGCCATCCAGCCATCGGCGACGGGAAAGCTTGACTCGAACGCCGTGTACCAGCGCTCGCGGCTCGCCATCACGTCGCCGGCCGTGAAATAGCTCCACCAGTAGTACGCGGTAACCGCTGCGCCGATGATCAGCAGCGCGGCGAGAATTCTGCGGCTCATTTGATGTCGTGCTGCGCCCACGCCCAACCGGTGAGCTTCCAGACGCCGGCGATCTTCTGCAATGCCAGCGTCCACGCCGCGCCGCTTTCCACCACCGGCTTGCCCTTCTGCTTGTAGGTGTAGGTGGTCGGCACCACGACGTAGCCGCGATCGCCCGTGACCGTCACGCGCCACGGCTTGCCGATCGTCACGACGCCGTCCGTCACACCGCCCGCCTTCTCATAGGCGCCGATATCTTTGGTCCAGGCGCCGCAGGCATCCGCGCCCTGCCACACATGCGGCGCGAAATCGTCGATGATGATGGCGTTCGGCGCGCACATGGCGTTGGCCGTTTTCATGTCGCCCTTGTTGAAGGCGGCATCGTATGCCTTCACCACGGCAACCACATCCGTCTCGTCGGATGCGAGCGCTGGCGCAGCCAAGAAGGAAGCAGCGGCAGCGAACACAGTCAGTTTTGCAAGCGATGTCATTTCAGCCCCCAAAGGTGAATCTCGGGACGACGATAGGCGTTCGGCCGGAGTCCCGCAACGCGGGGCCAGTTGTGTGCCAACATGCTCATCCGATTGCGATTTCGCTCGCTTTGCGAAGCATCGATGCCATGCATATCTATAAGGCGGCATTTGGCACGGGAGAATCCCATGGCCTTTTTTCTTGTCGTCCTCGCAATTGTGGGTTTCGTGTTGCTCACAGGCTTTCGCATCGCGCAGCAATATGAGCGCGCGCTTGTCTTTCGCTTTGGCCGCTACATCGGTATTCGCGGCCCCGGCCTGTTCTGGATCATTCCGCTCGGCATCGAACGGGCGCAGATCGTCGACATGCGGGTGTTCACCGACGGCGTCGAGCAGCAGGAGGCAATGACCAAGGACAACGTGCCGGTGAAGGCCAATGCCGTCATCTGGTACCGGATCGTGAAACCGGACCTCGCCATCATCGAGGTACAGAATGTCCGCAACGCGGTGATCCAGGTCGCGCTCACCACGTTGCGCAATCTCATCGGCCAGCACTCTCTGGATGACGTGCTCAAGGAGCGCGAGAAGATGGCGGGCATGCTCAAGATGCGCGTCGATCAGGTGACCGAGGCATGGGGCGTGGAGATCCAGGCGGTCGAAATGAAGAATGTGGAAATCCCGCCCTCCATGCAGCGCGCCATGGCGCAGGAGGCCGAGGCGCTGCGCGAGAAGCGCGCGCGCATCATCAAGGCGGAGGCCGAAATGGACGCGGCGGTCAAATTGCGCGAAGCGGCTGACGAGATCATGAAGACGCCGGCATCGCTGGAGCTGCGCCGGATGCAGATGCTGACGGAGATCGGCGCCGAGCAGAACACAATGACCGTCGTGATGATGCCGAGCGAATTCGTCGCTGCGGCGCGTGCGTTGGCAAGCAAGTAACACGACCGGTCGGCCATGCATGGCCCGGACGGCGAAAGCGTGGCTAGACTAGCCGCCGGGGAATCGCCGGCGGGCATGCATGCGACCATTCGAGTACGGCCTGGGACTGGTCACCATCCTGATCAGCCTTGCGCTCGCCGACATGGTGATGTGTTTCCACCGGCTGCTACGCGGCGGAAGGCGCGTGACATGGGATGGCCGGGTTGTGGTCGCCACAGCACTCGTCGTGCTGGAGATCGTGCGCTCGTGGTACGCCGAATGGACCATCCGCGACCTCGCGCAGGCGGAAGTGTTCCACGTGTTCCTCTGCCAGTTCGTGTCGATCATCGTGCTGGTGCTGCTGGCGGCGTCGAGCTTGCCGGACGAAGTGGGCGAGCACTGCGATCTTTCCGCCTTCTATGAGTCCAATCGCCGTTATTTCTGGGGGCTCTTCGCGCTCAATCAACTGATGTATGCACTGCTCGGGCTATTCGTGTTCGGCATTCAGCAGGACTCGGCCGGCGGGCCGGTCGATGTCTTCAACCTTCTGCGCATGTTCGCGCCGTTTGCGTTGTATGTGCTGCTCGCGTGCGTGCGCGTCCACGTGCTCGACTACGCCATCCCCATCGCCATCATGGCGGTGTACCTGTTCCTCTACTGGAACCAAGCGCTGGCGTAAGATGACGCCGCCAGCGGATGTTGCGCAGGCGATTGACAGTCTGCTCGGTTGTACGTATTATTGTACAATGGCAATCGTGACCTACAGCTACGCCCGGCAGAACCTTGCCAAACTGATGGATGAGGTGGAGCGGGATCGCGCGCCCGTGTTCATCTCTCGTCAGCGCAAGCGCGGTGCGGCCGTCCTCGTGTCACAGGAAGATTGGAACTCGATGCAGGAAACGCTGCATCTCCTGAGAAGCCCGAAAAATGCGGCGCGTCTGCGTAAGGCGATCTCCGATCTGGATGCGGGCAAGGGCGTGCGGCGGCAACCGATCCCGGTCAAGCGGGCGGCGAAGTGAACATCGTCTGGGCGCCAGACGCCTGGGACGAGTATGTCGAATGGCAATCGCGCGATCCGAAGATCGCAGCCAAGATCAACACTTTGATTTCAGACATCCGCCGCAGCCCATTTTCGGGCGTCGGAAAGCCGGAACCTCTGAAGGCGGAACTGGCCGGATTCTGGTCGCGCCGGATCACCGATGAGCATCGACTGGTCTACCGTGTCATCGGCAAACGGGGAGCCGACCAACGCCTCGAAATCATCCAATGCCGATTGCACTACTAGCCCAGGCTGCCCCCTTGCCTTCGCTGCCCCGGCTCCTATATGTTCCGCGCCCCTTGAGGCCACTGGCCTCGGTCTGACCCTCCGGATAAGGATCCCTGAATGGCTCGCGTGACTGTTGAAGACTGCGTCGACAAGGTGCCCAATCGGTTCGACCTGGTGCTGCTTTCGGCCTTCCGGGCGCGCCAGCTTTCGGGCGGCACCGAGCCCATCGTCGAGCGCGATCGCGACAAGAACCCGGTCGTGGCCCTGCGCGAAATCGCGGCCAAATCGCTCAAACCCGACGACATGAAGGAAGACCTCATCCGCTCGCTGCAGAAGCATGCCGAGGTGGACGAGCCCGAGGAGACGCCGTCGGACGAGGACATCCGCGAGGACATTCACGCTCGCCAGGTCACCGAGGAGGAGCTGCTCCGCGCGCTCACCTCCGAGGCCCAGCGCCGCGCCGAGCCGCAGCCCGAGCCGGAAGGCGACTACGAGGAGTAGGCTCTGGCAGGAAATCGAACTCCAAGGGCGGTCCATCGGGCCGCCCTTTCGTTTTCTGGCCTCTGCCGGTCGTCGCCGTTGCCAATTGTTAACGGCCTAGGCACGAAGACCCACAAAAAAGGGCGAAAATCCGCCACCGTTCCTCTATATTAGCCATGTCATGTCAGACGTGACTGAGCCGGCCGGACCCAACGGCGCGGCGCAAGGCTCGACTCACCCCTCGGCCGCGCCGCCGTCGGCGCTCGCCCGCTCCGCGGAAATCCTGGGGAAAATCCTGAGCCCGCTCACCCCGCGAGCCCGTCCCAAGCTCATGCGGCAGACCGAGCTGGTCGAACGGGTGAAGGCCTACGATCCGGACGCCGACGAGGCGCTGCTCAACCGAGCCTACGTCTACGCCATGAAGGCGCACGGCAAGCAGTTCCGCGCCTCGGGCGATCCGTACTTCACGCATCCCCTCGAAGTGGCGGCCATCCTGACCGAACTCAAGCTCGATGTGCCCACCATCGTCACCGCGCTGCTGCACGACACGGTGGAGGACACCTACGTCACCATCGAGGACGTGAAGGAAAACTTCGGCGAGGAGATCGCCAACCTCGTCGACGGCGTCACCAAGCTGTCACAGCTCGAACTGTTCTCCGAGCGCACCAAGCAGGCGGAGAATTTCCGCAAGCTGATGCTGGCGATGTCGAACGACATCCGCGTGCTGCTGGTGAAACTGGCCGACCGCCTGCACAACATGCGGACGCTTCACTTCGTTGACAAGCCGGAGAAGCGCCGCCGCATCGCGCAGGAAACGCTCGACATCTACGCGCCGCTGGCAGGCCGCATCGGCATGCAGAACATGCGCGAGGAGCTGGAAGACCTCGCCTTCGCCGAGCTCAATCCGGAAGCGCGCAACTCCATCGTCACGCGGCTTGCGCGGCTCGATGCGCAATCCGGCGAACGGATCGGGCGCATCGCCGATGAACTCAAGTCAGAGCTGGACGAAGCCGGAATCCATGCCGCGGTGTATGGACGCGCCAAGCGGCCCTATTCCATCTGGCGCAAGCTGAAGGACAAGCAGCTCAATTTCGAGCAATTGTCGGACATTTTCGGCTTCCGCGTGATCGTGAAGACGACGGATGAATGCTACCGCGCGCTGGGCGTGCTGCACCAGAACTGGCGCATGATCCCGGAGCGCTTCAAGGACTTCATCTCCAACCCCAAGACGAACGGCTACCGCTCCATCCACACCACCGTGGTCGGTCCGGAGCAGCAGCGCGTCGAAGTGCAGATCCGCACGCAGGACATGCACGATGTGGCGGAGCGCGGCGTGGCGGCGCATTGGCGCTATCGCGAGCACGTGGAGGACAAGGAGCGCACGGCCGAGAACGCCTATCAGTGGCTGCGCGACATGGTCGATCTGCTCGAACAC
>DATIYG010000262.1:0-3022 GCA_035517755.1 Rhizomicrobium sp.
GGCTTCGGCGCGTGGCATTCCCTTCAGCGCCAGTGGCAAGCGCGCGTTCCCGAGCGCGGTGGTCCACGGCATCAGGGTCGGCTCCTGGAACACGAACCCGATCTCGGGCTTTTCGCCGCGCCATTCGATGGTGCCGCTGCCGGGCGCCAGAAGTCCGGCGATGATGCGCAGCGCCGTCGATTTCCCGCAACCGCTCGGCCCGACCAGCGAAACGAACTCGCCCGCGTCCACCGCCAGCGACAGATCACCAATGGCTTGGATGCCACCATCGAAGGTTTTGGTGATGTGGGAGAGCGTCAGCACTTATTTTGCGCCGCGCACGAACCGCAAATCGTACGCTTTCCGGTAGTCGAGCGATTTGGGATAGAGACCTTCGCTTGCCATCGTGTCGAAGAACGTCTTCCAGCGCGCGTCCGTCATCAGGCCCAGCATGGCTTGCGATTTCACGTCGCCGCTCACGGCGATGCCGTAGCTTTTCATCTTGGCGATGGCCTGCGCGATGAGATCGTCGCTCATTTCCGGATTGTCGCGCTTGATGAGCGCGTTGGCCGGCTTGGCATCGCCGAACAGATACTTGTTCCACCCGTCCCGCGTGGCGTCGACAAACGCCTGCACGGCCTTCGGATTCGTATCGATCCATTTCTGCGGTACCAGCACCATGTTGGCGTAACCGGGATAGCCATTGTCAGCGAGCAGGAACAGCAGCGGCTTGAAATGCCCTTCGCGCTCCACCGTGTAAGGCTCGCTCGACAGATAGCCTTCCTGGATCGCCTTGGGATCGACGAGGAACGGTGCAAGGTTGAAGGTGTAGCGGCGGATCTGCGAATCGGAAAATCCGTACTTCGCCTTCAACCACGGCCAGAACGTCACGCTGGCGCCATCGGAAATCAGGATCGGCTTGCCCTTCATGTCGGCAAGCGTCTTCACATCGTTGCGCGGATGGGCGATCAGCACCTGCGGATCCTTCTGGAACACGGCCATCACGGCGCGGATCGGTGCCCCCTCGCGGGCCAGGTTGAGCGGCACGAATCCGTTTGAGCCGATACCGAAATCCGCCGCACCGCCCGCCAGCACTTGCGCCACATTCACGCTTGGCCCGCCTTCGATGATGCGCACATCGAGTCCGCGTTTGGCGTAGAGTCCCAGCGCCAGCGCTTCGTAGAAGCCGCCATGCTCGGCCTGCGCCTTCCAGTCGGTGACGAAATTGATGTGGGTGGCCGGCGCGGCCTGCGTGGATTGCGCCAGAATCACCGCAATGGAAATCGCCAGCAAAGTCCGCATTTTTGCCCCTTCGTTTCACGCCCGCCGACACTGTGTTGCTCGAATTCGAGCCGTTTTGGCAACCCCTTGGTAACCAGCTTTTTGATCACGCGGGAACAGTCTTATTCAACCAACGGTTCGCGCTGGCATGATCCCGCTAGCACCACGCTTCCGGCCTCTGCGAATCCTGTGTGTCGAAGAGGATCCGGTGCAGCGCAAGCTGCTCGAGGCATGCCTCGACGTCATCCAGGCCGAGGGGCTTTTCGCGCCGCGCGCCGCCAACGCGCTGTGGCAGTTCCGCCGTTATCCCGTCGATATGGTGTTTCTCGATCTCGACTGGCACGCGAAGGACGAAATCCACGCCTTCGAGGAAATGCGCAAGACGCCGCGCTGGGGCAAGAGCGTGCCGATCCTTGCCGTCACCGACAATGCCTGCGGCTGGACGGAGCGCGACTATCGTGAAACCGGTTTCGCCGGGCTCTACCTGAAACCGGTGGCCCCGTTGCGCCTGTTTGCCAAGATCGACGACGTCCTGCGCGATTATCATCAGCCGCCGCTGCTGATGGATCCGGCCGCGGGTGCGCGCATCGTGTCGACTTGCGCCTGACGACAGTCGCGCACCAAATCTGGCCAACCGGTTGATGCCGTTGCCGCAATTGTGGCGACGCGAAATATGTCAGCCGTTTCATCTCAGGGAAACCTGGCCAAAATTGCGCGCGTTGGCGAGAAGACCTACGTTGGAAAATATTGGCGAGGGGGTGGACCGGCAGTGCCGGTTCAAACGGGGGGAATCCTATGCATTTGCAATACGGAAATTGGATCGGCTTGGCCGTGCTGGCGTTCGCAAGCGTCGGTTCTGGTTCGGCGTCGGCGGCGTGCAGTAACGCGACCTTGAACGGCGCTTACGGGCTTATAGCCTCTGGTCTGAGCGAGACTGACGTGAGCACGGTTGCCGTCGATCGGTTCGTCGCCGACGGCAACGGCAATCTTTCGGGCTCGGGCACACAGAGCGGGAACGGAACGATCGAGACCGTCACCTTCAGCGGGACCTATTCGGTCGCGAGCAACTGCACCGGCACGGTCACGGCCACGAACCAGTTCGACCAGGTGAGCAATTACAATTTCACTTTGGACACCAAGAACAGCCAGTTCGAGTTCATCGAATCTGACAACGGCGCCAATGTGTCGGGCGAGGGGATCGCCATCGGCACGGGAGCCTGCGGCTTTACCGGCAAGAAGGAAATCCTCGCGTTGAACATCAGGGGGCAAGTCTCGGACGGTCCGCTCAATGTCGTGGGGCAAATCATCCTGAACGGGAGCGGCAAGCTCACCGCTGCCGTCACGAGCAGCGAAAACGGCGAGATCACGTCGGATAGCGTTAAGGGCACCTATACGTCCAATGACGATTGCACCGGCACCGCGCAAATCAAGGGAACCGGGTTCAAGGACAATTTCGCGACGGTCTCCGTCAATGGGGGCAAGGAACTGCTGCTCGTCGAAACCGACAGCAGCACCATCGTCGCGGGTACCGCGACGCAGTAAGACCGGCGACGGCGCGTGTAAGATCAGTCCCGCTGATTGTTGCCGGGGTCGCCGTCATCCCCGTCGGGATGGTGCGCGCCTTCATCGTCGGCATCGGGAGGCGGCGGCGGTGCGCGGCCTGCGCGCGGTGGCGGCGGCGGAGACGAATTGTCATCATGTAATGGCGCCACGCGCCGCGGTTGCACGTAGAAATTCGTGACCGGCGCCGATCCGCCTTGCG
>DATIYG010000263.1:0-3161 GCA_035517755.1 Rhizomicrobium sp.
ACGGCCTCGACCAAGGCCGGCAAGGCGCGCGAGCTCGCGGCGAAGCGCTCGGCCGAAGCACGGATGAAGGGCTTCGAGGGCGACGCCTGCGGCTCTTGCGGCAACTTCACGCTTGTCCGCAACGGGACCTGCCTCAAGTGCAACACCTGTGGAGGCACATCCGGCTGTAGCTGATATACTGCGACCCTGATTCGTTCGGAGGACGCGTTATGTCCAGCAAGGTCGTGGATGTGTTCGGCATGGCGGGCGAGCGGCTGGCCACCTACACGGTGACGCTGGACGATGTGGGTTGCCTGGACGCCGAATACGAGGAAGTGGCGCTGATCCTCGCCGAGACCTCGAATCTCGTGAAGGGCGAGGAGCTGCTGACCATCGTGGCGCGCTGCGCCGAGCCGGCGATCCCGGAACACGCCGCACGGGTCGAGCGAGAGCAGCGCCCCCGGGGCAAGGTCATCAGCCTGGTCAAGAAGCGGATGGAGCTTCAGCGCCTGTCCCAGCATCGCACCGGCGCCAAGCACCGCGCCTCATAAGGGCGGGACAGGTTCCCCGGCACATCCCTTGCGAGCAAACGAGGGCGCGTTTCAATTCGAGACAGCCCCGATGTTGCCGTTTCTGTTCGCTCTTGCCGGAATTGCCGCTCAGGTTCCCTCACAGCCTGCGCAGCTCACCCCCGTCGTCGCGGTCGCCCTCGGCCGCACGGCGGCGGTGGACTCGATCAAGGCCGGCAATCACGACTGCCCCCATTGTGACCTCGCGGGCGCCGACCTCACCAACACCTGCGTGAAGGAAGGCAATCTGCAAGGCGCGAACTTCGACGGCGCCCGCGCCGTGCTGATGTGCATGTCGTTCGCCGATTTCCGCGGCGCCTCGTTCCGCAACACCGATCTGGCCGGCGCCAACCTGGCGCACGCCAAGGTCGATGGCGCCGACTTCACCGGCGCCGATCTTTCCATCACCTCGATCAAGGGTACAGATCTGAGCCATGCCCGTGGTCTGACCCAATCGCAGCTCGATCGCGCCTGCGGCGACAACGAAACGAAAGCGCCCGCGGGATTGCGCGTCAAAATCTGTTCTTGAGTTTCGGTTAGCCTCCGAAAGACACCAACTTGACCTCGGGCGCGGATGTACCGCCCGGGGTTATTTTTTTGGCCTTACTGAATCTCGATGCGCCCACTTTTGATTGCGCATTTGGCTTGCATGGGCGTCACATCCGGCATGAACGCCGGAACGCCCCGCGCCATCGCCGTGTTGGTGACGAGACGCGCCTGCTTGCCCTTGTCGCTCTGCGAATAGGATACCGCGCCGACGGTGAAGCCGGATGAATCCGCCCAGGTGAGCATCAGGACAGTGACCGGACGGCCCTGCCCGTCCTTCGCCTGCCAATGCCGCACGGTCGGCGCAACAGCTTTGCCGACGGTGTGCACGGTCCCATCGAGATCGACCGCAATTTGCGAAAGATCGTCACGCTTCAGCGGACCGACCTGGTCAAGCCCGCCGCTCCAGACTTCCAGATGCGATCCGGCGACCCAGCTTCTACCGGGTCCAGGCTTTGACGGCGCAGGATCGTAGATCTGCGCGATCAGGATATTGCTGCTGCCGAGGGCAAGCAGTTGAACATCCGCTGCGTTTCCCATCGTGGGTTGGCCGAACACGACGAAGCCGTTCTTGCCATCGGTGGAGATCGCGGATGCGCAAGCCCCGAGCGTGGTGCCGTTCGGCACGGGTCCGAACAGCAGCGCGTTGGCCGGTGAGATGACTGGAAACGCCATCACCGTTTTGGCCGTGGGAAACGGTTTGGGATTGGCAAACATGGCGGGCGTGGTGGTGGGGCAGCCCATTTCGTCACGGTCGCCCCAATGCGCTCCGGGATTCTTGGCGACGACGACGGCGCGCAATTTGACTTCGTCGGTCCGGGTTTGCGTTCCGGTATCGGTTCCCAGATCGTTGTAGGAACAGCCATCGGTTGAAATCGCGCGGAATGGTGACAGGGAATAGACTGCCGTGTTCGACCACCGCCACGCCGAACCGCCTTCCTCCTCATGTGTCATGCGGTTGCTGGCGAATTTCACGGTGTCTTCCCCGACACCAGCCGCGCCGTAGCCGTCATTGCATAGCGCGAGAACGCGTATGGGTTTGGCGCCGAGCAGCCAGTATTCGGTGCCGCCGTCCTTCTTGTCGCTGTTGCCGGCCATGATGCAGCCATCGTCCGGCGCGTCGTCCGGCTTGTCCTTGAGGCCGAAATGAATTTCCGCGACCTGCTGCGCGCCGGCGCTATGGATAGCCGTTACGGCGCAGGTCGTGCGCTTGCCACAGATCGCGAATTTCTGAGCAGGCGTCAAAGATGGCGCGGCGAAGGCCGCGCCGGAGAAAAGAAAACCCGATGCCAGAACCACGAGACGAAAGATGTTCATAACAACCCCCGGAAGATGTGCCGCCCGACGTAGTTCTTTTAGCGCATAAGTGGCCGAAGGTTGAAGATTACCTCGTGTGCCGCATGAAACAGGGGCGACAGCGCACTGCGGCTATTGCCGAGCTCCGTTTCCGGGGCATCGAATGCGTAACGTGCGCGAGTAGTGAGCACGTAGAATATCGTTACGCCCAAAGCGGGCAATGGAGCTTCTGCAGCTTCGCGCATCTCGTGAACGAATTTAGCACCCATCGTCACAAAGCGCTTTGCCGCATCGGCCACGTTGGCATGTTGTCCGGCACCAATCACACCGCCGCCATTGCTGAAATACAGACTTGTGTCACCGCTTAGAAAACAGACCAGCGTGGCGACGGCCTGCTCATAGCCGGTCTCCATCAGGATGCCATAACAGTCGTTCGGCCCTAAGGCATCGAGCTTCAGCGCTTCAGCCGTCGTGCCAAGCGCCATGCTGCGAAGACCAGCGTAAGGATTGTCCGCCATTACTCCGCGGCCTGCGGCAGGTCCTTCGGTTTCCAGCGCAGGATAGGTTTGCGGGCGGCGGCGGTTTTCCTGCGCCGTATCAAGCGTCCGCCCCGAACCCGAGCCACTTCTTCAGGAATTTTGGGCTCCGCTCGCCATGCGGCGGATGCGCCATCAGTGCAGCAAACTCCAGGTACAGCTGCTCGGCGCGGAACTGCGCCAATCCCAGGCCTCCCGGCAGCGGCGCGCGCAATTCGTTTGGCAGTATCCGGGA
>DATIYG010000264.1:0-5069 GCA_035517755.1 Rhizomicrobium sp.
GCCGGCGACATTCGCGCGCTGTTCGACGAGCAGTTCACGGAGGAGAAGGTGGCCGGCGAGGTGGAATATCTGGCGCGACCGTCGGCACGCGGCTTCGAGCGGCCCTATGGCTGGGCCTGGGCGCTGAAGCTGCAATCCGAATTGCTGTGGCATCCGGAAGCCGATCGCCGCTGGTCCGATGCGCTGCGGCCCTTGGAAGATGCATTCGTGCGGCGATTCAAAGAGTTTTTGCCGCTGGCGACGTATCCGGTTCGCGCTGGTACCCACGCAAACACGGCTTTCGCACTGGTTTTGGCGAAGGAATACGCGCTTTGGGTCGAAGATTGGGAGTTCGTTGGGCTCTGCCACGACAAACGTGAGGAATGGTATTCCTCCGACGTCGATTTTGGCGCGGGCGAGCCGTCGCAGAACGACTTTCTTTCGCCATCGCTCATTGAAGCGCTATGCATGAGGAACACGCTGGAGCTGAGCTTGTTTCGCGATTGGCTTCACCGTTTCTTTCCCCGCGGCGGCGAAGGTCAGCCCGCTGCGCTTTTTATGCCCGCAACGGTGACCGACAGAACGGACGGGCAGATTGCGCATCTTGATGGCCTCAATCTTTCGCGTGCATGGTGTTGGCGCTGGATTGCGGATGCGTTAGCGCCGAGCGATCCGCTGCGGCCGCATGCCGAACAAGCCGCTGAAGCATTGATCGAATGTGCGCTGCCGCACGTTACGGGCGACTACATGGGAGAACATTGGCTTGCCAGTTTTGCGCTGCTGGCCATCGATCCTTACGGCGCGACAGAAGGTGAATGGAAGCAGCAAGGTCCACTGGCCATCGGTCATCGCTGGGCGAAACAAGAGTGATCTGTATGAGGACCGGCGACTATATGGGCGAGCATTGGCTTGCCAGTTTCGCATTGCTGGCCCTTGATCCGGACGCTGGCTGAAACCGATTGCGCCTCACCTTATCTATGCTGTCGCGTTAGATGAGGTTGCATGATCAGGCCTGAATCCATCCTTTGCCCCAGGCCGGGCGGGCTCTACTGCGCGCCGGGCGGCTTCTATATCGACCCGACGCGGCCGGTGGATCGGGCAATCATTACCCACGGCCATTCCGATCACGCCCGCTCCGGCCACGGCGCCGTGCTGGCCACGGCCGAGACTCTCGCCATCATGCAGGCCCGCTACGGCGACAATTTCGCGGGCGCCACCGAAGCCGTGCGCTACGGCCAGAGGGTCGAGCGCGATGGCGTGGAGATCATGCTGGTGCCGGCGGGCCATATTCTCGGTTCGGCGCAGATCGTGATCCGCCACAAGGGCGTCACCCTCGTCGTCTCCGGGGACTACAAGCGAAGGCCCGATCCCACCTGTCCGCCGTTCGAGCCGGTGAAGTGCGACGTGTTCGTCACCGAGGCGACGTTCGGCCTGCCGGTGTTCTGCTTCCCTGAGTCCGGGCACGAGATCGCCAAGCTGATCAAATCGGCCGGGCTGTTTCCCGAGCGAACCCATCTCGTCGGCGCCTATTCGCTCGGCAAGGCGCAGCGTGTCATCAAGCTGCTGCGCGACGCGGGCTACGACAAGACGATCTACCTCCACGGCGCCATGCAGAGCATGATCGAACTCTATGAGCGGCACGGCATCGCGTTCGGTCCGCTGGCGCCGGCGACGGTCGACAAGAAGAAGGATTTCGAAGGCGCCATTGTCATCGCGCCGCCGACAGCACTCGACGATCGCTGGACGCGCCGCTTTGCCGATCCGCTGCCGGCTTTCGCGTCGGGATGGATGGGCGTGCGCGCCCGCGCCCGCCAGCGCCACATCGAATTGCCGCTCGTCATTTCGGATCATGCCGACTGGCATGAGCTGACCCACACCATCGCCGAACTCGCGCCCGGCGAAGTTTGGGTGACGCATGGCAGCGAGGAGGCGCTCTTGCGCTGGTGCGCGCTCAACAATCAGAAGGCGCGCGCGCTGCATCTCGTCGGTTACGACGAAGACGAAGGCGAAGCCTGATGCGCGCTTTCGCCAATCTGCTCGATCGTCTTTCCTTTACGCCGGCCCGCAACGGCAAGCTGACTCTGCTGGCCGACTATTTCCGTCAAGCGCCGGATCCCGAACGCGGCTGGACGTTAGCAGCACTGACCGGTGTGCTGTCATTCGAAGCCGCCAAGCCTTCCTTCATCCGCAAAGCGGTGGAGTCCCGGATGGATTCGGAGCTATTCCATCTCTCCTACGACTACGTCGGCGATCTTGCGGAAACCGTCGCGCTCGTGTGGCCGGCGAAGCATGGCGCCAACCGCGTGCCAGAATTGTCGGAAGTGGTCGACACGTTGACTCATGCATCCCGCGCGCAGGTACAGCGCTTGCTGGAAGGCTGGCTCGATGCGCTCGATCCGGATGGCCGCTGGGCGCTGCTGAAATTGCTGACCGGTGGCATGCGCGTCGGCGTATCAGCGCGGCTGGCCAAGCAGGCGCTGGCCAACATGGGCGGCGTCGACGTCGGCGAGATCGAGGAAGTGTGGCACGGGCAACGTCCGCCTTATGAAGATCTGTTCTCGTGGCTGGAGAAGCGCAGCGACAAGCCTTCTGCGGAAACACCGGGACGATTCCGTCCCGTGATGCTGGCGCAGGCGATCGAGGATGAGGATTTCGCCAAGCTCAATCCCGGCGATTATTCCGCGGAATGGAAATGGGACGGCATCCGCGTCCAGGCGGTGAGCGAGAAGGGCGAGCGGCGGCTCTACAGCCGTACGTCGGACGACATTTCCGGCAGTTTTCCGGATGTGGTCGAGGCACTCGATTTCGAAGGGGTGATCGATGGCGAATTGCTGGTGATGCGCGATGGCCGCATCGCGTCGTTCGGCGAATTGCAGCAGCGGCTGAACCGCAAGACGACCGATCTGGCACTGCTGGCGAAGTATCCCGCCGGTATCCGCGCCTACGATCTGCCGCTTGATGGCGAAGAAGATTTGCGTTCGCTGCCATTCGCGGAGCGGCGCAAGCGGCTGGAGGCCGTCGTCGCGCGCCTCAACAATTCGCGCATCGACCTGTCGCCGCTGCAGCCGTTCTCGTCATGGGAGGAGCTGCGCGAGCTTCGTACAAATCCTCCGCCAGGGGACCCGCAAGTCGCCGAAGGCCTGATGCTGAAACGCTGGGATTCCACGTACGAAGCCGGCCGCCCGAAGGGACCATGGTTCAAGTGGAAGCGCGATCCGCATCTCGTCGACGCCGTGCTGATGTACGCCCAGCGCGGTCATGGCAAGCGTTCCGGCTACTATTCGGATTACACCTTCGGCGTCTGGCGCGAGGATGCGAATGGCGAGCGCGCGCTCACACCGGTCGGCAAGGCCTATTTCGGATTCACGGATGAAGAGCTGAAGCAGCTCGACAAATTCGTGCGCGACCACACGATCGATCGTTTCGGTCCGGTGCGCGCCGTGAAGGCGGACAAGGATTTCGGCCTTGTGCTGGAAGTCGCCTTCGAGGGGCTGCAACGCTCGACCCGGCACAAGTCCGGTGTGGCCATGCGATTCCCCCGCATCAGCCGGATCCGCTGGGACAAGCCTTCGCGCGAAGCCGACGAGCTTGCCTCGCTTGAGCGGATGCTGGAGAAGGAACCCTAGCCGATGGGAAGCATTCGCCCGTCATGAGCCTGTTCGAACAGAATCTGCGCGAGGAGGCGCCGCGCTCCCTGAAAGCGCTGCGCGAGGCGGAAAATGCCTGCCGCCGCTGCGGCCTCTACAAACATGCGACGCAGGCGGTTCCCGGTGAGGGTCCCGCACATGCGCCACTCATGCTGATCGGCGAACAGCCGGGCAATGACGAAGACCTCGACGGTCATCCCTTTATTGGCCCGGCAGGGCGCGTGCTCGATCACGCGCTGAAGGAAGCCGGCATCGATCGCGACAAGGTCTACATCACCAATGCCGTCAAGCACTTCAAATTCGAACTGCGCGGCAAGCGCCGGCTGCACAAGCGTCCCGATCCGGGCGAGATCGACGCTTGCCGCTGGTGGAGCAGGATCGAGCGGGATCTGGTCAAGCCGAAATTGATCGTGGCGTTGGGCGCAACAGCTGCGCGCAGCGTGTTCGAGCGCGTCATGACCATCGGCAAAGTGCGCGGGAAGGTGATGCTGGTGCCGAACGGTGGCGACGGCCTCGTCACCATTCATCCGTCCTATCTGCTGCGCATCCAGGAGGAGCGCGACAAGCGCGCGGAATACGCGCGCTTCATCGCCGACCTTGAGCTGGCAAATACTCACATAAAGCAAGCACCCTAGTGGAAGCCCGGCCTTTCTGCCGGGCTGTTGTTCAGCACCGGGACAATTGACCGAAAGCGATCTTGAATCGGGCTGGGTTCGAGCGCAGATTGTCCGTGTTAGGTGGCGGCGTTGAGAGCGCGTCACAAGCCGGGAAAAGTGGTGTCGGCGCATCCTCGCCAGGGGCTGGTGTGGAGGTGACCATGCAGGTGAGGCATATTCTTCGCGACAAAGGCCGCGAAGTCATTTCGATTTCCGTTGATGCAACTCTATCGGAGGCGGCGCGCCTGCTCGCCCGCAAACGCATCGGCGCGCTTGTCGTGCGCGATCGAGATGGCGCATTGGCAGGCATTCTTTCCGAGCGTGACATCGTCCGCGCCCTTGCCGAGGCGAGTGTGAACGCGTTGGCCCACAGCGTATCGGCCCATATGACGCGCACGGTGGAGACATGCGGCGAAACGGATTCCATCGAGGATCTGATGGAAGTGATGACGCATCGCCGTCTGCGCCATCTGCCGGTGCTCGAGGATGAGCAGCTGCGTGGCATCGTGTCGATCGGCGACGTCGTCAAGACGCGGATCGCTGAAACCGTGCGGGAAGCGGAGAACCTCCGCGAATACATCGCGGCCGGCTAGAAAGTTCCGCAAGTTCCACGCGATGGAACTCAGGAACGGCGGATTAACCTTTGCGTTCTTTCTGAAACGGGAAGGTCGCGGCCCGCTATCGGGAGCGCGCGCCGAAGGCAAACGCTAGGGAGAATCTACATGCGGAATACGAGCTTAACGCTTGGCACGGCGGCTTTGGCACTTGTCGGAACTCTGACGATCGC
>DATIYG010000265.1:0-3107 GCA_035517755.1 Rhizomicrobium sp.
CCCAGAGACAATTGGATGCGGCAAATCGGCTTTGTTCCAGACAATTATGGGCTTTTCCTCATCCAAACTGTTAATAAACTGTGAATTATCAATTGAGACATCTAACAAAACCAGCACTGCGTCGGCGTCTCTGGCTCTTTCCTTCGTCCGCCGGATGCCTTCCGTCTCGATGCTGTCTGCCGCCTCGCGCAGACCGGCGGTGTCGGCCACGATCACCGGATAACCGCCCAGATCAAGATGCACTTCGAGCACGTCGCGGGTGGTCCCCGGAATGTCGGAGACAATGGCGACGTCCCGCCTGGCAAGCGTGTTGACCAGCGAACTCTTACCGCTGTTCGGTGGACCGATCACTGTTAGGTAGAAGCCGTCGCGAAGGATCTCGCCCCGCCGAGCATCATTGAGATGCAGTCCAATTTCGTTTGCAATTTCAATGATCTGGTTGCGAGACTCGCGCAGGACTTCCGGTGGGATATCCTCATCGGCGAAATCGATCGCCGCCTCGGCCCAGGCCGCCGCCCGGATAAGGCGCGTGCGCCAGCCCTCGTACAGCTCGAACAGCGCGCCGCCGTATTGCCGAAGCGCTTGCTTCCGTTGCGCCTCGGTCTCGGCATTGATGAGGTCGGCCAACGCTTCGGCTTCGGTGAGATCAAGCTTTCCGTTTTCCACAGCCCGGCGGGTGAACTCGCCGGGTTCGGCTGGCCGGCATCCTTCGACCCTCGCCAGCGCAGCAAGAACAGAATCGGCCACGGCGCGGCCACCGTGGACGTGGAATTCCGCGGAATCCTCGCCGGTGAAGCTGCCCGGTGCTGGAAACCACAGCACCAAGGCCTGATCGATCGGCTGGCCGCCATCCGAGAGCTCGCGCAGCGTCGCCACTCGCGCAGGGGGCAAATCGGCTCCGGTCAGCACGCGCAGCGCATCGCCGGCCTGCGGACCGGACACACGAATGACGGCCACACCGGCGCGGCCATGGCCGCTCGACAAGGCAAAGATCGTGTCGCGGCGGACGCTCAAATCCTGCTAGCGGGATTTGCCCGCGCCCTTTCCGCCCGCCGCTTGCGATGCGGCATCCCACATCGCCTTCTGGAATTGCTGGAAGCCTTCCGCGCCCATCGGCATGAACGATTTCAGCATCGCCGCGGGATCGTAGGCATCCATCGCGGCCTTCATCCGCTTTCGCATCTCGTTCAGCATTTCGGCCTGCAAGGGTGCGACGTCCGGCAGACCCATCAACGCGCGCGCCTCCTCGGGCGAAATGTCCATTTCCACGTGGATCTTCATCGCTTGTGACCGCCGCTTGAGCCGCGCTAGGAAGCTACCAGCTTTACCCTCCAATTCCACCTGACGGACACATGATGAGCAGCAACCAGCTCGCCGCCGAAACCAGCCCCTATCTGCTTCTGCACAAGGACAATCCCGTTCACTGGCGCGCCTGGAGCCAGGACGCGCTGGATGAGGCCGCCGCACAGAACAAGCCGATCCTCCTCTCCATCGGTTATACGGCGTGCCACTGGTGCCACGTGATGAACCACGAGAGCTTCACCGATCCCGAAACCGCGGCGGTGATGAACGAGCATTTCATCAACATCAAGGTGGATCGCGAGGAGCGGCCCGATCTCGACCAGATCTACCAGACCGCAGCGCAGGCGCTCGGTAACAATGGTGGCTGGCCACTGACGGCATTCCTCACGCCGCAAGGCGAACCCTATTTCGTCGGCACCTATTTTCCGAAGGACGATCGCCAGGGCCAGCCGCCGTTCAAGCGCGTGCTCGAGGAAACGTCGAAGTTCTACCACGAGCAGACCGCCCCGCTGGCCGAAATGACCTCACGCGTGCAGCAGGTCTACGCGCAGCTGTGGGCCCGCGATCTTCGCGGCCAGCTGAACGGGCAGATCATCGACGATGCCGCCATCAGCGCCGGCCGCCGCTTCGATATTTTCTTCGGTGGAATGATCGGCGCGCCGAAATTTCCGCAGACCGGGCTGATCGAGCTTCTGTGGCGCGGCTACATGCGCATCGGCGCCGAACAGTTTAACGAGATCGTCAACCGCACGCTGTTCAGCATGACGCTTGGCGGCATCTACGATCACGTCGGCGGTGGCTTCCATCGCTATGCCGTCGACGAGAAGTGGATGGTGCCGCATTTCGAGAAGATGCTTTACGACAACGCGCAGATCGTCGATGTGCTGACGCTTGTTTGGCAGCACAATCGGATGCCGCTGTATCAGCACCGCATCGAAGAGACGATCGGCTGGGTGCTGCGCGAGATGATGGTGGAGGATCAGGCCTTCGCCTCCAGTCTCGACGCGGATTCTGACGGCGAGGAAGGCAAATACTACGTGTGGTCGGAAGCGGAGATCGATGCCGCACTGATGGGCACGTTCGTACAGGGCTTCAAGAACGTCTATGGCGTGACGGCGACCGGCAATTGGGAAGGCCACAACATCTTAAACCGCCTTGGACCGCAAGGTGGCTTTCCCCGCACCGAAGCCGACGAGGCCATGCTCAAGCGCCAGCGCGAATTGCTACTGGCGGCACGCAGCAAACGCAATCCGCCGATGCGCGACGACAAGGTGCTGGCCGACTGGAACGGGCTGATGATCTCCGCACTCGCCAACGCCGGCGCGGTGTTCCGCAACGGCGCCTGGATCACCGCCGCGGTGCGTGCGTTTGATTTCGTCGAACGGGCGCTGGGTGAGGGCGACCGCCTCTATCATTCCTGGCGCGCCGGCAAGCGCGGCAAGACGGGTTTCGCCGACGACTACGCCCATATGGCGCGCGCCGCCATGACGCTCTACCAGGTCACCGGCGACAAGCGGTATCTGGCGCGCGCGCAGGCCTGGGTTGCCGTCCTCAACGATCACTTCTGGGACATTCAGAACGGCGGCTACTTCTACACGGCGGACGATTCCGATCCGCTGATCGTCCGTTCACGGATGATCTTTGACCAGATCATCCCGTCGGCCAACGGCGTGATGGTGTCGCTCCTCTGCCGGCTCTATCTGACGACCGGCGACGACACCTACCGCAACCGCAACAACGGGTTGATCGAGGCGTTCGCGGGCGAGGTTTCGCGCGCCTACATCTCGATGCCGTCCTACCTGAAC
>DATIYG010000266.1:0-8079 GCA_035517755.1 Rhizomicrobium sp.
ACGGTCGCGTCGAGCGGGTCGGACCTCGTTGCGCAAGATTCGGCGATCACTGTCGCGCAGATCAATGACGTTTTCGCTGCATTGAACGCGATCGTCTATCCGTATCCTTCGGCCGGAGCCCAAATCATCATCACCAGCGTCAAGAACGATCCGAACCACGCCGGGCAGTACATCGTGGACTGGAGCGAGGCGCAGAACACGACCGCGCACACGAAGAATGCGAGCATCACGATGCCGACGGGCATTGTCCCCACCGGGGGAAGCGTGATCTTTTCGGAAGTCACATACAATTATGCGCCGATCACGACGATCTTCTTTCCCGGCAGTGTCTCCATGTCCGACCACTTCTATTCGAAGCCGCGCAAGAGTTCTTTCGTGGTCTGTTCGGACTGCTGAATCCTACGATGGCGCCTCGTGCAGGCGCATCAGGCCTTCCTGCGCGACCGAGGCGACGATCCTTCCGCTGCGATCGTAAATGAGCCCGCGATTGAAGCCGCGCGCGCCTGACGCGCTCGGACTGTCCTGGACATAGAGCAGCCACTCGTCCGCCCTGAAGCGGCGGTGAAACCACATGGCGTGGTCGATGCTGGCAATCTGGATCTTGTTCGAGAACCAGTTGATGCCGTGTGGCATTAGCGCGGTGTCGAGGAGCGTCATGTCGGAGGCATACGCTAGAACGCATTGGTGGAGCGCAATGTCGTCGGCAAGCGGCCCCGTCGCGCGCACCCAGACCGATTGGTGCGGCGGCCGCTTTTCGCCGCTGAAAATGTCGCGGCGATCGACCGGCCGGAGCTCGATCGGCCGCTTGCGCAGGAAGTGCTCGCGATATTGCTCCGGGATCTTGTCGGCGATGGCGCGGCGGAAATCGTCTTCGCTCGGCAGATCCTCGGGCGGCGGCACGGGTGGCGCATCGATCTGGTGTTCGAGCCCCGGCTCCTCGACCTGGAACGACACCGCCATGTTGAAGATCGGCCGGCCGTGCTGGATGGCCACCACGCGGCGGGAACTGAAACTCTTCCCGTCACGGCTGCGGTCGACCTCATAAAGGATCGGAACCGTCGGATCTCCAGGCAGCAGAAAATAGGCGTGCAGGGAATGGCATATGCGGTTTTCGACTGTGCGCGCCGCAGCAACCAGCGCTTGTCCCAGCACCTGACCGCCAAACACGCGTTGCGACAAATCCTGAGGGCTCGTGCCACGAAAGATGTTGACTTCGATGGGCTCCAGGTTGAGCAGCGCCATGAGTTGCTGGACGGGCGTGAGCGAATCTGCGGCAAGGGACATATCCATCCCATAGTCGAGGGTCACTTCGCGGTGCAAGAACCCAGCGGGCGCGGCGATGCTCGAGCCAGGAGAGGATATTTCTCCTATCGGCAGACTTATCCAATGTTGCAGGCCGGTCACAGGCTCTGGCGAATTCCAGGACAGGGCACCAAGAAGGAGCCGCGAACGTGGACATGGCCGTTCCTTATCGGCCAAGATGCTCGAGTAAGTTCTGTCCCGGACGTCACGGTGGGGGGGTCCCTGCCCGTCGGTTCTTAAAACGAGGGTAACGATGAAAATTCGGACAATCGCCCTGGCGGGCGCAGCGGTGCTGGCACTTTGTGGCTCAGCGGCCGCCAGTGATGCGACTGGATGGTATCTCGGCGTCGGTGCGGGCTGGGACCGTCTTGGCAATGTAGACGTCGATTTCAATCCGGGCGGCCCGAAAGAGGTGCTCTCGTCGAGCGACAGCGCGCTTCTCGCGGCATCGTTCGGCTATCGGTTGCCCAACCGGATCCGGTTCGAGGCCGAGTTCGCATGGGATCGCCACGACATCAGGGACAGCGATGCCCTCGAGGCCCCGCCGGACGATGGCGAGGGTGGCCGTCTGACGAACATGTCGGCCATGCTGAATGTCCTCTACGACTGGCAGATTTCGAAGCGGTGGGACTTCTCGTTCGGCGGCGGCGCAGGCGTGGGCCGGGCGGACGTGAATACCACGCAGGATAGCTTCACCTTTGCGACCGGCAAGCACGTTGGTTTCATGTACCAGGGCATTGCCGAGTTTGCCTATTCGATCAACTCCAACCTCGATCTCGATCTGGGCTGGCGTTATCGCTCACTCTCCGTGAACAAGAGCTTGGGCACGAGCTTCGGCTATTTTGATCCGATCACCGGCGCGTTCACCAAGTTCAAGCCGGTCGTGAAGAACAACAACGAGCAGGTGCTGATGGTCGGCCTGCGGTGGTACCTCGAGCATCCCGCTCCGCCGCCGCCGCCACCCCCGCCGCCTCCGCCGCCACCCCCGCCGCCTCCGCCGGCAGTGAAGACGTTCATCGTCTTCTTCGACTTCAACAAGTCGAATCTCACGGCTGAAGCACAGGGCGTCGTAACGGAAGCCGTGAAGGCCGCGAAGGAGCAGGGTGCGGTGCGCATTCTCGTGACGGGTCACACCGACACGGTCGGCTCGCACAGCTACAACCAGGCTCTCTCCGAGCGCCGCGCCGGCGCGGTGAAGGACGAGATGGTCCGTCAGGGCATGTCGCCTGACTCCATCGCGACCGTCGGCAAGAGCTTCGACGAGCCGCTGGTTCCGACGGGACCGGGCGTCCGCGAGCCTCAGAACCGCCGTGCAGTCATCGATCTCGGTGGCGGAAGCTGATCGGTTTCCTGAGTTGAGTTCGGAAAGGGCGGGCTTCGGCCCGCCCTTTTTCTTTGGGCCGTGTGCAGGACCGCAGCTCGATTGACGTCAGGGTTGCACAGCCGCGAGGCTGTGCAGGCGAGCCTACGCATTCGGAGGTTCAGGCCGTCTTGGGGTCTATTGCGTGCTTCCGCCGGACAGCCCGGTGGCCTGGGCCGCCATGAGCGGCTTGGGCCGGGGCATCACGTCGGGTGCCGTCGTAGCGACGGCCGGTGCCGCATCGGCGCTTGCTGGCGCAGCCGAAAGGCCGTTAGGCGTCGCGACCGCGACCCGCAGTTCGCAGGAATTCACCGGGCTTTCCTCCACGACCTGCACCACCGAAACGAAGCTGACCAGCGTCGGCTTTGCGGGCAAAAGCGCCGACGTGAAGAGGGCACCCGCCTGTTGGCAGTAGTTCACATTGTCATGAATGCTTCGAATCGAAGAGTCATTGGCGAGACGCGTCTTGAACGCGTGATACTCCGCCTCGCCACGGGCTCCATAGAGCCGCTTGAACATCCGTGCCAGCGTGGCGTCGGACGCCCGCAGTTCGGGCCCGAAGCTCGTCTGGAATGAATTGAAGCGCGAGATCTCGTTGCACGTCAGTGCCGCCACCATCAGCTGCTGCTGCACGGCCGCAGCCTGAATTGCCGACACCTCATCGGCCTTGGCGCATTTGGGCGACGGCGCCGCTGAGCGCGTTGGCCGCGCCACAGCTGCATTTGCCGCGACGACAGTGGCCAACACCACCGCGCCGGCTTTCCACGCAGATCCCATACCCCAGCTCCCAAGGCCGATTTTTCTCGTGGTCCACTTTAGCACCGGCCCATGTCGCCCGCTAATGCTTTGATGACGCTGGCAGATCGATTTCGTATAACCCGCGCCATGGCCGATGCGCGCAAACCTCCCTCAAATGATCATTCCCATGCCGTGGACCTCAGCAGCGAGAATGTCCACTGGGACCTTCGCGAGGCGATGTCCTATTCGGACTATCTCGCGCTTGGCGAACTCCTGGCCTGCCAGCGTCCGCTGACATCGACCCACGACGAAGTTCTCTTCATCACCATTCATCAGGCGTCCGAACTCTGGATGAAGCTGTGCCTGCACGAGATCGGCGCCGCAATCAGGCACATCCGCGCCGATGATCTGGGGCCCGCTTCGAAAATGATGGCGCGAGTCGCGCGCGTGCAAGTCAATTTGATTCAATCGTGGGAGATTCTCTCCACGATGACGCCGTTCGACTATTCGAGTTTTCGCGCGGCACTCGGCAAGTCATCCGGCTTCCAGTCCTTCCAATATCGCATGCTCGAATTTCGTCTCGGCAACAAGAATCGCGAGACGGCCCGCGTGTTCGAATCCAAGCCGGAGATTTTCGCGCTGGTGAAGGACGCACTCGAGCAGCCAAGCATCTACGACGAAGCGCTGGCGCTGCTCGCGCGGCGCGGTATCCCGATCCCGATCGAAAAACTGTCGCGCGATTTCTCCGAACCCTATGTCTCCGATCCGCGCGTAACCGAAGCATGGCGGCAAGTTTACCGTGACGTCACCACATACTGGGACTTGTATGAACTCGCGGAAAAGCTGGTCGATCTCGAATACAGGTTTCATCTGTGGCGCTTCAGTCACATGAAAACCGTCGAGCGTATTATTGGCGGAAAAGCTGGCACCGGCGGCACGTCAGGCGTCGGTTATCTGCAGAAGGCGCTCAGTCTGCGCTTCTATCCCGAGCTGTGGGACGTTCGCACCGAGATCTAGGCCTCGGAACCTCCGAAACTTTTTGGCGTGCGGCCCGTTTCCCGCTTCGACAGGCCACAGGGGGGAAACCTGGAGGGACTTTTATGAAATTGCGAACGATCTTGCTTGCCAGCGCTTTCACCGCCGCATTGGCAGCGCCCGCTTCGGCCGGCGATGGCTGGTATGTCGACATCGGTGCCGGCTGGGCCACCATCGACCAAGTCCGAATCACCGGAGTCACACCCAACGCACGCCTTGAAACGAACGACGCGGCACTCGTGCTCGGCGCGTTCGGATACAAGGCCGGCATGTTCCGGTTCGAGATCGAGCCTGGCTGGGATCAGCATGGCCTCAGCTCCCTCGACCAAGGTGGCGTTAGCACTCCTCTCAGCGGTCATGTCCAGGTGCTGTCGGCACTCGCCAATGGCGTGTTCGACATTCCCGTCGCACCGCGATTCCGGATTTCATTCGGCGGCGGACTCGGTGTCGGTCAGGCCAAGTTCAACGGCAATTTCACCGGGGGCGGACCGTTCCTCGACGAAAGCCAGTCCGGCTTCATGTGGCAGGGCATCGGCGGATTCGCCTACGAGCTGACGCCGCGCGTGGATCTCGCCATCGATTATCGCTATCGCAGTCTCGATGCCCATCTGAAATCGGGTGCGCTTCGCTCCGACAGCGTCAACGAGCAGGCCGTGATGGCCAGTGTGCGCTGGTATTTCGCGCGCGAAGAGGCGCCGCGGCCACTGCCGCCACCACCGCCGCCGCCACCCCCGCCGCCTCCGCCGCCACCCCCGCCGACGCGGACGTTCATCGTGTTCTTCGACTTCAACAAGTCGAACCTCACCCTGGAAGCGGTCAATGTCGTGGGTGAAGCCGTAAAGGCTGCCAAGCAAACCGGCGGCGTGCGCATCGTGGTGACCGGACATACCGACACGGTCGGCTCGCACAGCTACAATCAGGAGCTGTCGGAACGCCGCGCGGCCTCGGTCAAGGAAGAAATGGTGCGCGAGGGCATGAACCCCGACGACATCGCAACCGTCGGCCGCAGCTTCGACGATCCTCTGGTGCCGACCGGACCCGGCGTCCGCGAACCGCAGAATCGCCGTGCCGTGATCGATCTCGGCGGCGGCTCGCAAACCTGAGCCGCTTCCAATTGCGCCCACCGGCAAAGCCGGATTAGCTCCCTCCTCAACGGAGGGAGCTTGGGCGCTTTATCGCATCTGCGGGTTGTCGATCTGAGCCGCGTGCTTGCGGGCCCGTGGGCCACGCAGATCCTCGGCGATCTTGGCGCGGAGATCATCAAGATCGAGAAACCGGGCGAGGGCGATGAGACGCGCCATTTCGGGCCGCCCTTCCTGAAGCACGAGACGGGCGAGCGCGGCGATGCCGTCTATTTTCTTGCCGCCAACCGCAACAAGAAATCCGTCGCCATCGACATTGCCAAGCCCGAGGGTGCCGCTCTCGTCAAGCGACTCTGCCGCCGCGCCCACATCGTGGTGGAGAATTTCAAGACCGGCGCGCTGGCGCGATACGGCCTCGATTACGCGTCGCTCGCCGCCGAAAACCCGGCGCTTATCTACTGCTCCCTGACCGGCTTCGGGCACACCGGCCCATACAAGGACAAGGCCGGCTACGATTATCTGATCCAGGGCATGGCCGGGCTGATGAGCATCACCGGCCAGCCGGACGGCGCGCCGGGGGCCGAGCCCATGAAAGTCGGCGTGGCGGTGTCCGACATCATCACCGGCCTCTACACGACGGTGGCGATCCTTGCGGCCGTCATTCATCAATCGCGCACGGGCGAAGGCCAGGAGATCGACATGGCCCTGTTCGATTGCCAGACAGCCGCGCTCGCCAATCAGGCGATGAACTATCTTGCGGGGCAAATGCTGCCCGGCCGTGTCGGGAATGCACACCCGAACATCGCGCCGTATCAGGTGTTCCGCACGGCGGACGGATTTCTGATCCTCGCGATCGCCAACGATCAGCAGTTTCGCCGCTACTGTGATGCAGCCGATCTATCCGGGATGAAGCAGGATCAGCGTTTCACGACGAATGCTTCGCGCGTCGAAAACCGCGCGGCACTCATCCTGCCCCTGGCGTCGCGCATGGAGCAGCGATCCACAGCCGAGTGGATCGCGCTGCTCGAGAAGGCGAACGTGCCTTGCGGTCCCATCAACCGTATCGACGAAGTGTTCGCCGATCCTCAGGCGATTGCGCGATCGCTGGTGGTGAAGGTGCCGCGCGAATCGGGAGGCGAGCTGCCGCTGGTCGCCAGTCCGCTCAAGCTTGCAAAGACGCCGCCGGACTATCGCAACGCACCGCCAAGTCTCGGCGAGCACACGGATGTGGTTCTGCGCGATCTGCTCGAGCTGGAGCCCTTCGAAATCCAGCGTTTGCGAGCCTCCGGAATCGTTGCATGAACATCCGGCGGTTGCAGGTCTTACCGCTGAGTCGGCCGCCACAAAGCGGCCTTGATTCGGCATGCGCGGATCATTCTGCCGCCATTCTGCGTTGGAATGATCCATCCAAACGGAAAGAGGCATGAACTACAGGCTGTACTATTGGGCTGGCATACAAGGTCGCGGAGAATTCGTGCGGCTCGCGCTGGAGGAAGCCGGCACGAAATATATGGACATGGCGAGAACGGAAAACGGCGAAGATGAGATGATTCAACTGATGCAATCCGCGGAGGTTGCGCGGCCGTCCTTCGCGCCGCCATTCCTGCAAGCGGGTGCCGCGCTGATCGGGCAAACCGCGAACATCCTGCAATTCCTGGGACGCGAACATGGTCTGGCGCCGCAAGGCGAATCCGGCCGCCTCTGGACCCACCAGCTGCAGCTCACCATGTCCGATCTTGTTGACGAGGCGCACGATGTGCACCACCCGATTTCAGGCAATCTCTACTACGAGGAGCAGAAGCCCGAGGCGCTCAAGCGCGCCGTGCATTTTCGCGAGGAGCGCCTGCCGAAATATCTCGGCTATTTCGATCGCGTGCAGGACAAGGCCGGCGGCAAATGGATCGCCGGACGAAAGCTGACCTACGCCGATCTCTCGTTGTTTCAAATTGTCGAAGGTCTGCGCTTCGCCTTCCCCAGGGCGATGAAGCGGCTGGAGCGAAAGTTCGCGGCTCTCGCCGGATTGCATGATCGGGTCGCGAACCGGCCGCGCATCGCCGCCTATCTCACGTCAAATCGGCGCTTGCCGTTTACCAACGCCGACCTGTTTCGCCATTACCCGGAACTGGATGGCTGAGCCGATCCGAACGGATTGGTAAAGCGCACCATCGGCTTTCCACGTCCCGCGCAACGGACTCTTGGGGTCTCGCGTTGATGCTGGCGAGTGGAGAGTTGCGCCATGCGAGCGGCGTTGTTGTTGGGTCTGCTGTTGCTTCCGGCTGTGGTGCAGGCCGAACCGAGGGCACTGTTTCAGTTCGATAGCGACCGTGAGGTCAGGCCGCCCGCGCCAACGCCCGCCTTGATCCTTCCGGCGAGGGAGTCATTCGTGCCAGTCCGGCATGGCGCCGACATTCCCCTGTTGGGCCGCCCCGGCCTCCAGACGCCGGATCAGGCCCAGCCGGTGTTGTCGATCGGGCCTTTCCAGCTGGAGCAGAAGTCCCAGTTCGGCCGCAAGCGCCGGATGGCGTTCCCCGGCTACCGGATCGGCGGGCTCAAGCTGTTCGG
>DATIYG010000267.1:0-12303 GCA_035517755.1 Rhizomicrobium sp.
CGTATTCGTCGGCAATGAGTCGATCCTGTTCGGCTATGTCAGTCCGGATCAGCTGGGGGCCTATATCAAGCGGGTGCGCGACGCGTTGCCGAACCGCATCAAGGTCACGACGGCGGAGACTTGGTCGACCTGGCTGATGTACCCGGAGATCTCGAAGTATTGCGACATTGTCGCCGTGCACATCATTCCCTACTGGGAAGGCATTTCGATCCGCGATTCGCTCACCTTCGCGCAGCACGCGTACAAGCACGTGCAGGACGCGATCCACGATTATGCAATCAAGAACGGACTTCCTGACAAGCCGATCATCATCGGCGAGTCCGGCTGGCCTTCGCAGGGGCGCACACGTCGCTATGCGGAGCCGTCTCTCGCCAACGAAGCATATTATATTCGCAGCTTCGTTCAGCTCGCGATGGAAAAGGGCTGGGACTACTACATCATCGAAGGCTACGACCAGCCCTGGAAGGCTGGCCCCGAAGGCGCCGTCGGCGCCTATTGGGGAATGTTCGACGCCACCGGCCATCCGAAATTTGCGTTCGCCGGAATGCTTCGGAATTTCCCGGAATGGCGCAGCTACGCGTCCGGCGCGGCGCTCATTTCGCTGCTGCTGGGCCTGTTGATCCTCAGCCGCATGCCGCGCGTCCGTCAGCCCGGCTACATCGTCATGGGCGGGCTTGTCGCGCTGGTGACGACGGGCCTTCTCATCCTTCTCGATGCGACCACGCTTGAGTACATCGATCCGAGCGACGTAATCATCATTCTGGCGATGGTGCCGCTGATCCTGCTGGCGGCCACCGTCATCCTCACCGAGGGCATCGAGCTGGCGGCCAGCTTGTGGCGGGTCGAGCGGCGCGAGCTGCCGGCAGCGATCCCGCAGGATTCGCCGCGTGTGTCCATTCACGTGCCGACCTACAACGAACCGGCTGACATGGTGATCGGCACGCTCAATGCGCTGGCGCAACTGGACTACGAGAATTTCGAAGTCATCGTCCTCGACAACAACACACCGGAAGCCGCGACGTGGCTTCCCGTTCAGGCCCATTGCGCCACACTCGGCCCGCGATTCCGCTTCGTTCACATGGATGGAGTCCGCGGATTCAAGGCCGGTGCGCTGAACGAAGCTTTGAGCATCACCGATCCCGAGGCGAAGTTCATCGCAGTCATCGACAGCGACTATCAGGTCGAGCCGTTCTGGCTGAGGCGGGCGCTGCCAATGTTCGCGTCATCGGAAATCGCGCTGGTGCAGGGACCGCAGGACTATCGCGATGGCGGCCAGAGCATCTTCAAGTCGATGTGCTACGAAGAGTATCGCGGCTTCTTCCATATCGGCATGGTGGAGCGCAACGAGCACAATGCCATCATCCAGCATGGCACGATGACGATCGTGCGGCGGTCTGCGCTCGAGCAGGTCGGAGGCTGGAGCCCGTGGTGCATCACCGAGGACACCGAACTCGGCCTGAAATTGTTCGAAGCAGGCTACAGCGCCGCCTACATTCCCCAAAGCCTCGGCAAGGGCCTGACACCGGACACGCTGGGTGCGTTCATGACGCAGCGCTATCGCTGGGTCTACGGCGCCATGCAGATCATGAAGCGCCACGCTGGCGCGATCTTCTTCGGCCGCAAGAAACTGCAATGGGCGCAGCGCTATCATTTCCTGAGCGGCTGGTTGCCCTGGATTTCGGACGGCCTTGGCTTCGTTGTCACGATTTTCGCGCTGGTGTGGACGTTGCTGATGACGCTGGCGCCGCGCCATTTCGATGTGCCGATGGCGGCGCTCTCGGCGGCGGCGCTCGCGCTCTTCGTCGCCAAGACGGCCAAGACGCTGCTGCTCTATCCGAAGAAGGTCGGCTCAGGCGTGCGCGGCGGCGTGTATGCGTCGACCGCCGGTCTCGCCCTCACGCACACGGTTGCCAAGGCGGTCTGGGCGGGCTTCTTCACATCGAAGAAGCCGTTTCTGCGCACGCCCAAATGCGAAGACCCCGCCGCTGTCGGACAGGCGCTGCGTCTGGCGTGGCAGGAATGCACGCTGCTGACCCTGGGTGTGCTTGCCGTGATCGTCACGTTCATCGATCGCGGCTGGGACGATCCGGCCGCCATCCTGTGGATGTGCGTGCTGGCGATCCAGACCATGCCGTATCTTGCCACCGTGGTGACGGCCGTGATGAGCGCGCTGTCGAACGCAGGCGAAACCGGTACCGTGATCGTTCTGCCCGCGCCGCCGAAGTCCGAACCGCCGGTGCTGCCGAAGGCAGCCTAGCTGGCGGTCACCACCTTTCCGGGATTGAGGATGTTGTGCGGATCGAGCGTGCGTTTCAGCGCCCGCATGATCTCGATTTCGGTGGCGCTTTTCGTGCGCGCGATTTCTGCCCGCTTGAGAACGCCGACGCCGTGTTCGGCGCTGATCGACCCTTCGAAGTGGAGCACGATGTCATGCACGGCGCGATTGACCTCGTCCCAACGCGCGAGGAAGGCGCCTTCGTCGCCGCCTCGAGGGGCATTGAAATTGAAATGGATGTTGCCGTCGCCGAGATGGCCGAACGGCACCGGCCGCGCGCCCGGAATCAGGCGCGACACCGCTGCGATGCCTTGATCGAGGAAGCGCGGGATTTCGGCGATTGGGACGGATATATCGTGCTTGATGGACGCGCCTTCGAGCTTCTGCGCTTCCGACAAACTCTCGCGCAGCCGCCACAGTTGACTTCGCTGCGCTTCGCTGGAGGCGATGACGGCATCTGATGCAAGGCCGGTTGAAATCGCCTGGCCGAGCGCGTCGGCAAAGACGGTCGCCAGGGTTCCGCCGGCGCCGGACGTCGCTTCGATCAGCACGTACCATGGCGAAGGAGCGGCGAGGGGGTCGGACGTCTGGGGAATATGCGCGAGCACGAGGTCGAGTCCGATGCGCGGCACCAACTCGAACGCGGAGATAAGGCCGCCGGTCGTGTCCTGCATCATGGCAAGCAGCTTGATGGCCGACCCGACATCGGGCACCGCTGCAAAGGCGGTGGCGCGTTCCTTCGGCAGCGGAAACAGTTTCAGCGCGGCGGCCGTGATCACCCCAAGCGTTCCCTCCGCGCCGATGAAGAGTTGCTTGAGATCGTAGCCCGTGTTGTCTTTCCGTAAGGTCCGGAGAAGATCGAGCACGCGTCCGTCCGCAAGGACGACTTCCAGCCCCAGCACCAGCTCGCGCGCGTTGCCGTAGCGTAGCACATCCACGCCGCCGGCATTGGTGGAGAGGTTGCCTCCGATCGTGCAGCTGCCCTCCGATGCAAGGCTCAGAGGGAAATACCGGCCGGCATCCTCGGCGGCGCGCTTGAGCTGCGCGAGGATCACGCCCGCTTCCGCAGTGATGGACATGCCTTCCGCGTCGAGGTCACGGATTTGATTCATGCGAGAGAGACTGAGCAGCACTTCGCCGCCGATCGGAATCTGGCCGCCGACCAGGCCTGTGTTGCCGCCCTGCGGCACGATCGGCGTGTGTGTCTCATTGCAGATCGCGAGGATGCGGCTCACTTCTTCCGTGGATGCGGGCTTCAGCATCAGGGGCGTGTGGCCGTGATATTTGCTGCGCCATTCCGAAAGATGCGGCGCGATTTCCTGCGGGTCCTCGGTGAAGCCCTTTGGCCCAGCTGCCTCTTTCAGCCGCGCGATGATGCCGGGTGCGACTGTCATTCGACGCCTCGGGGCGCGGCGGCGCGCGCGAGCCGATCGTTGATCGCTTCGCCAAGGCCTTCGTTAGGGATCGGCATGACGGCAATCCGCGCCGTTCCGCTTGCATCCAATTCGCGCAGCATCGCGAAGAGATTGGCCGCAGCCTCCGTCAGATCGCCGGTCTTGCTCAGGTTGCGAACAGTTCGCGCTCCAGCGGGTACGTCAGGACCAAAGGCGAGCAACGCTTCGCCAGCCTCGACATCCGCTGCATTCAACCGCAATCGCGCCCGTGGCGCATAGTGACTCCGCAACTGACCGGGTGCGGAAATCGCGCCGCTAGGTGACGAAAGCGGTCCGGTGATCATTTCTATGTCCTCGCGGGCAATCGCGCCGGGGCGCAGCAGAATCGCGCGGTCCCACTCAAATCCGATCACGGTAGACTCCAGGCCAAGTGTCGTCGCACCGCCATCCAATATGAGATCGACCCGCTCGCCGAAATCGTCCGCGACATGCCGCGCCGTTGTCGGGCTGACGCGACCGGAGCGATTGGCGCTGGGCGCAGCAAGGGGACGTCCGGCGGATATCAGCAGTTCGCGCGCAACCGGATGGGCGGGCGAACGCACCGCGATGGTGTCGAGCCCGGCGCTGGCCAGCAGCGACACAGGTGAATCGGGTTTACGCCGCAGAACGATGGTCAGCGGTCCGGGCCAGAATGACTCGGCAAGCCGGCGCGCCAGCGGTGTGAACGCGACCAGCCGTTCGGCTTCGGCCACGCCGGGCACGTGGATGATCAGCGGATTGAATTTCGGACGGCCCTTCGCTTCGAAAATGGAGGCAACTGCGCGGTCGTTGGTTGCATCGGCACCAAGGCCATAGACGGTCTCCGTGGGGAAGGCGACCAAACCGCCCCCGAGCAGAATCTCGGCGGCTCGCGCAATGCCGTGCGCGTCGGCCGGGCGAAGATTTGCGGCTGTCGTGGTGACCATGCCGTCAATGTAATGGGGGGCGGCGCGCTTGCCTAATGGGCCTTCGTTGCCCGCAAGTTCAGCGTCACGGTCACGTCGTGCGCCACCGGCGTATCGCCCGCCCATTCAGGCGTGGTGCCCAACCCGAAATCTGTGCGCATGAGGCGAGCCTTGCCGACCACCACCGCCGTGTCGCCGGTGATGTTCAGGTTGAAGTCCAGCGTCACCGGTTTGCTGATCCCCCTGATTGTCAGCGTGCCGGCGGCGGAATAGGCGTTGCCGGCACCACGGGCGAACTTCGTCGCCTCGAACTTCGCCGTGGGGAATTGCGCGCTGGCGAAGCCGACACTGCCATGCACGCCCTCATCGGTCTCGGAATCGTCCGACATCTCGCTGCCCGTGTCGATCGTGGCCGATACGCGCGCGTGGCTGAGGTCGGCCGGATCGAAGTCGATATCCGCCTTCCACGACTTGAAGACAGCCGTGAAGGGCTGCTTGTTCCAGGTCACCGTGAACCCGAGCTTGCTTTTCGCTGTGTCGACGTTCCAGTGCGCAGCGCTCGCCGGACCGGCGACGGCCAGTGCGGCCCCAATCGCCAGGGCGATCGTTTTCATGTGCGTCCCTCGATGCGCGTGCCGGGCCACATGCGCTTCAACACCGTGTCATGCCGGAAGAACTGATGATACAGCGCGGCGCTCACATGCAGCACCAGCAGCACGGCTGCGCTGTAAGCGAGATAGATGTGATAGGAGTGGAACATGTGTCCATTGGCGATCTTCTGTTCGCGCGGCAGATCGGCGAGCCAGGGAATGTTCGGCCACGGGAATAGGCCGAAATAGTTGGTCGGAATGCCCTTCGTCGAGGACGACGTCCACGCCCAGCCGGCCAGCGGAATCGCGATAATGAAGAAGTAAAACAGAAAGTGCGTGGCGCGCGCCGTGATCCGCAAGGGCAGGCTCATCCCCGGTGGCAGCGGCGGGATTGGGTTGACGAGGCGCCAGGCCAGCCGCAGCACGCTGAGTGTCAGGATCGTCAGGCCGACAGATTTGTGAATCTGGATGACGGTGAAATGCCAGGGGTTCGCATCGTCCATGACGTTGGCGACAAAGAAGCCGCTGCACAGATTGCCGATCACCAGCAGCGCGATCAGCCAGTGGAATGTCATGGCCACGGTGCCGTAGCGGTCGCGGTTGTTCATGACGGCAGTTGTCATGCTTGGCCTTCCCTGTCTTTGCCGCCGCTATAGGCCACGGCTCTTACATATGCGCAAGCGATCCCGTCCCGCGCTTGACGCACCGCAACATGCCTCTCCATAGTCCGGGGGAGCGACATTGAAAGTTTCTTCACGTGAGCGCTAACGAACCTGCGGCGCGGCCGGGCAGCAATCTGGACTATCCCTTTGCGGCGCGGCCGGAGACCGGCGAGACGATCAGTATCGTGCCCGGCGTGCAGTGGATTCGCATGCGTCTGCCGATGCAACTCAATCACATCAATTTGTGGCTGCTCGAGGATGGCGATGGCTGGACGGTCGTCGACACCGGCATCAACGATTCGGTGACGGCGGAAGCCTGGAAGGTGCTGTTCGCGGGTCCCATGGGCGGCCGGCCGATCAGGCGCGTGATCGTGACTCATCTTCACCCCGATCATGTCGGCCTCGCCGGATGGCTGGTGCGCCGGTCCGACGCCGAGATGTGGATGACGCGCACCGACTACCTGATGTGCCGCGCACTCGTCGCCGACACGGGACAGGAAGCACCACCGGAAGGCATCCGCTTCTATCGCGCCGCGGGTTTTCCCGAGACCGCTATCGACGAGTACAAGACACGCTTCGGCGGCTTCGGACGCGCCGTCTACAAACTGCCCAACGCCTATCGCCGCATGCAGGAAGGCGAGCGCATTCGCATCGGGGCACGCGAATGGGAGGTGGTTGTCGGCCGCGGCCACGCCCCGGAGCATGCATGCCTGTGGTGCCGCGAGGAGAACATCATCATTTCCGGCGACCAGATCCTGCCGCGCATCTCTTCGAATGTGAGCCTGTTTCCGACGGAGCCCGCGGCCAATCCCTTGCAGGACTGGCTCGATTCCTGCGCCAAGTTCAAGGCGCTGCTGCCGGAAGATATCCTCGTTCTGCCATCGCACAACGAGCCGTTCCGAGGCGTTGGTCTTCGTCTGCAGGAGCTGATCGACATGCATGAGCAGGGCATGGCGAAGTTGATTGAATTATGCGCGGAGCCGAAGCGGGCCGTGGATGTGTTTCCGGCGCTCTTCCGCAGCCGTATCACCAGCGGAAATTTCGGCATGGCAACGGGCGAGAGTTTAGCCCATCTGAACTGCCTGATCGCGCGTGGGCAACTATCGCGCAGACGCGATGCCGATGGCGTGGACTGGTATCAGGCGGTCTAGGCTCGGCTCAGTAGCGCAAGAGCGCGTGGGCGATGGAGCGGGCAAAGCATGTCGTCGCGCGCCACGCCGTTTCCTGCAACTGGATTGCCGCGCTGTAGTGCGACTGAGTCGATGCGGAGGCATGCCGTCCGCCTTGGGTCGCATCCATCCCAGCGACCGCGGCAATTATGGCCAGCGCGACAATCGAGACCTTGATGATGTGATAGCGATCCATGGGTCCCTCCTGACCTTCCGGATGCGAACACATATCATATAGCAATTGGGGCCGTTCGAGGGCAATTGGACCTGCGGGCACATGGTTTTCCCAAGCGTGCAACCATGCCGGCAAGTGTCCCTTGCAGGGCTTGAACGGCTGGGCAGGATCGGTCTGGAGGGGCAGGAAAGCGGATGATTCGGCTGGGGTTGTTGGCAATTTTGGCGGGACTCTCGGCAGCTCCCACGAGCGCGGGCGCTTTGCCCGCCTGCCTGCCGCCCGTCGAAGTGGCCCAGGCCCATGTTGTCCGGGTGGAGAAAAACGGCGTCCTGGTGCTGACCGATGGCCGCGCGATCAAGCCCGAGGGCCTGCTGCTGCCGGGCAATGACATGAATCCGGCGGCAGGATCGTTCCACGACGCGGCAATGGCTGCGCTCGGCGATCTGACCATCAACGAAACGGCCATCCTTCATGCGCAGAAGCCGAAGGAGGACCGTTACGGCCGCTTGCGGGCGCAGATCGAGACGACCGATCGCGACGAACCCTGGCTGCAGGTGTCCATGCTGCGGCGAGGGCTGGCGCGAGTCTCCGTTGCGCCGGACCGGCCGGAATGCGCCAACGAATTGTATGCGGCCGAAGCTGAGGCGCGCGGGGCGCATCGCGGGATCTGGTCATCGCGTGCCTACGCGGTCCGGGCACCTGAATCCTTGCGTGCATCCGACCTCGGCACGTTCCAGATTGTCGAAGGACAGGTGATGAATGCCAGCGTGCGCGGCGGCCGCGGCTATCTGAATTTCGGCCGCGACTGGCGCACGGATTTCACCGTGACCATCGCGCCGGAAGACCTGAAGGCCTTTCGTGCCGCGAACATCGATCCGGCGTCCTATGCCGGCAAGCATGTGCGCGTGCGCGGCTGGATCGAACGCATGAACGGCTTTGAGATCGAAGCGGCCATGCCGGAAGCCATCGAGATTCTGCCGGAACAGCCCAGGCTTCGCTCGCAAGCCGCCGAGTGAATGGGAATTGCGGCGCGCACCATCGAATCGCTAGAGAAGCGGAATGAATCGGAGAACTCGCCGTTGAGGAATACCGCCGCCGACGCACGGATGCTCGCCGACATCGAAGCCGCCGTGGCTTCGAACAATCTGCCGCAAGCAGTCGAACTGGCGCGCCGCGCGCTGGACGACGGGCTGCTGCATCCGATGCTGCTGAACCTGCGGTCCTATTGGCTGTTGCAGCAGGGCCGGGATCAGGAAGCGCTGGCCGATCTGGCACAGGCCGTGGAGATCGCCCCGCGCGATCTGCATGCGCGCAATGCATACGGGCTTTTGCTCGGCCAGCATGCCCGCTGGCCGGAGGCGCTGGATGTCCTCAAGGGATCGGTCAGGCTCGCGCCGGACTTCGCGGTGGCGCGGTTCAGTTTCGGCTGGGCCCTGGAGTCGACGGGCTCACTGGTGGAAGCGAGATCGCACTACGAGCGTGCCGTGGCGCTCGATCCGCGATTTGTCGAGCCGATCGCGCGCCTGGCGAACCTTGCGCAGCGCCGCGCCGACTGGAGCGAGGCGCGACGCCTCGCCAATCTTGCGCTCGGACTTCGGCCAAACGATTACGTATCCTTGATGGTGCTGGCGAGCATTGCGATTGGCGAGGGCAAGCTCGGGGAGGCCGAACCGATCGTGCAGCGCCTCATCGCGATGCCGCCGCCTGCGCCGCTCGACGGCGCATTGGCGAGGGGGATCCTCGGCGATCTTCGGCATGCGCAAGCCCGCTACGCGCAGGCGTTCGCCGCGTACGCGGCCGGCAATCGCGAGAAGTTCCGGCTCTACGCGGCCGTTTATGACAGACCGGGAAATACGGCGGCCGATTATTGCCGCTGGCTGTCGGACTATTTCTCCGATGCTCCCGGAGATCAGTGGTCCGCTACTCGTCAGCACGCGCCGGAAGATACGCGCGGCGCCGCCACCGCTCATGCGTTCCTGATCGGCTTTCCGCGTTCCGGCACAACGCTGCTTGAGACCATCCTCGCAGCGCACCCCGATGTCGCGACCCTGGAAGAGCGCGACATGCTGGGCGAGATCGCCACGGAACTCCTGTCGGATGATGCCGGACGCGATCGTCTTGCCGGCTTGAGCAAGGAGGAGATCGCGCATTGGCGCGCGCATTACTGGGCGCGCGTGCGCGAGCAGGGCACGAATGTGCAAGGGAAGGTTTTCGTCGACAAATATCCGCTGACGATGATGAAGCTGCCGATCGTCGCGAAACTGTTTCCGGAGGCCAGGATTCTGTTTGCGCTGCGCGATCCGCGCGATGTGGTGTTGTCGTGCTTCCGCCGCTCCTTCGTGATCAATTCCTCGACCTTTGAGTTTCTTGATCTCGAGCGGGCGGTGAAATTCTACGATGCCGCCATGGAGCTGGCCGGGATCTACAAAACGAAGCTCGGCCTTGCCTGGCATGAGGTTCGGCATGAAGCGGTTGTGGCTGACCTGACCGGCGAAGCAGGCCGCGTCTGCGAGTTTCTTGGACTTCCCTGGCGCGACGAGCTGCTCGACTTTGCCGGGCACGCCAGATCGCGCGCCATCGGCACGCCGAGCTCGACGCAGGTCTTACAGGGCTTGTCCGGCGAAGGTGTCGGACTCTGGAAGCACTACGAGGCAGAACTCGGCCCGGTTAAGGGCATGCTGGACAAATGGGCGGCGCGCCTGAATTACGGCTGATGCTTGCCTGAAAGGAGAAAGGCCCGGAGGTCATCCGGGCCTTTCGGTATTCTGGTTCTGAACCGTTAGGCCGCCTTCTTCAGGAGCGCGCCTTCAAGCCGCTTCACGGCGGCCTGCTCGTCGATGCGCTCGACAGCGGCAAGCTCGCGCGCCATGCGGGCGAGCGCCGCTTCGTAGAGCTGGCGCTCGGAATAGGACTGCTCGGGCTGGCCCGATGCGCGGTGCAGGTCGCGCACGACCTCCGCGATCGAGACCAGATCGCCCGAATTGATCTTCGCTTCGTATTCCTGGGCGCGGCGCGACCACATGGTGCGCTTGATGCGGGCGCGCCCCTTCAGCGTGTTCAGCGCATTGGCCAGCGTATCGGGCGAGGCGAGCTTGCGCATGCCCACGGCCTTCGCCTTCGCGGTCGGAACGCGGAGCGTCATCTTGTCCTTGTCGAAGGTGATCACGAAGACCTCGAGCCTCATGCCCGCGACTTCCTGTTCCTCGACCTTGGTGATCTTGCCGACGCCGTGGGTGGGGTACACCACATGGTCGTTGGCCTTGAATTCGTGCTTCCGGTTGGAATTCGCCGGAACCTTCTTCTTCACTGCAGCTGTCGTCGTCATACCCTTGTCCATTCTCCGCAGCATCGTGAGCGCACAAGCGCTCGCTACGCCGCAACGCAGTATCCACCCCGCTCATTTTGACTGACGGTACCCTCGACGCCTGACACATGAGGACCGGAGGTTCGGGGGCCCATCCGGCGGCGTGCATCAGAACTCGCGGGGGCAGGGTCTGGGCGCGAAATTGGCCGTTTTCTCTGCCGGTACCGACGACGCAATGTGTATCACAAAATTGCGCTTTTGTGAAGCCCGATTCGCTCAACGTATTGAAAGAAAAGGAGGAATTATTCTTTAGGGATGAAAACTTTGAACGATTTCAGAGTATTAGACTGCCCACTGGCCCAAGGGGTCAGGTGCGTCACAAAAGCCATTAAAGGATAATTTCACGAGCCCTCGCCGGGTTTATCCGAAAAGTACAGCTCGAACTTGTTTTCCTTGCCTTCCCAGTCCTTCGCATCTGCGGGAGCGGTCCCCTTGCGGGTAATGTTCGGCCATTTCTTGGAATAGTCGGAGTTCACGACCAGCCAGCGCTCCAGTCCCGCCTCGGTGTCCGGCTTGATGGCCTCAGGCGGGCATTCCGGCTCGCAGACCCCGCAGTCGATGCAGATATCCGGGTCGATCACCAGCATGTTCTCGCCCTCGTAGAAGCAGTCCACCGGGCAGACTTCCACGCAGTCCATGTACTTGCACTTGATACAGGCGTCGGTGACGACGAATGTCATTCCATGCTCCGAAGGCGATAGCCGGTCGTTCCGTCAATAAGCGGCGGAGGGCTTCCTTTCAAGCGCGGGGTCCGCGACGATTTCGTAGAGGGCTTGTGCTTCTTTGGCTGGGCCTCGGCGGATTCCACAGGCCAGGATGCGGACAACCACAATTTCGCGGCCGCGGGGCAGGGTGAGCACGTCGCCCGGCTTTACCTCGCTGCCGGCCTTCTCGATGCGGGCGCCGTTGCGGCGGATGCGGCCGGAGGCGGCGGCCGATTGGGCCAGCGCGCGCGTCTTGTAGAACCGCGCGTGCCACAGCCATTTGTCGATGCGCAGTGCCGCGCTCATTTCGAGGTCACCAGCGAAGCTAGTTTTGCGAACGGTGAATCCGGATCGATCTTCACCTTCGGCCTGCGCTCCGGTTTGGACTTGTGCGGCTTGTGCTGCGGCCGTTGCGGTTGCGGATGATCCGTCTTGTGGCGCCACACGCTTGTCGGTGGTTCGCCGGCGACTTCGATCTTGCGCCAGCCGAGTTTGCCGAGCACACGTTCGAGCGTCGTGACATCGGTGCCAAGGAACGACACAAGTTTCGGCATCATCGCATCCGCATTGCGGCCGTCCTTCGCGGCGGCTTCCAGCTCATCTTCGAGGCGATCGAGGATGTCGAGGCGCACGGCGCGATTGCCGATCACACGAAAGCCGGCGGCCTCGAGGAATCCGAGCGGAGTGTCTTCGTCGATCTCGAACGAGGTGAGACCCGCCTGCGGCGCCGGCGGAATGTGCTCGAGACCGCGCTTCACGGCCCACAAGAGTGCCAGCAGCGCAGCCGCGTCGGGACGGATCAGCTTCGGCAGATAGTTCGAGCGGCGCGCGAACTTGATTCCGAAGCCGCGCAGATCGCGTAGCGCGGCGCGAATGTCCGGCGGCAGGGTTGCGTCGTTGCGCGACAGCGAGCCGAGGGATTCGCAGAGCTGATGCGCAATGCCGCGCGCCTCGGCAACCAGTGCAATCGCCGATCCGGCCTTCACATCGGCCGCGCGGCGTAGCGCCATCAAGGGTTCGAGCCGT
>DATIYG010000268.1:0-2731 GCA_035517755.1 Rhizomicrobium sp.
GCGTCTGACGGCATCGAGGATTCGGAATACGCGCGCCTCGAATATTCCGATGCGCGTTTGCCGGCCCCGGAGGGCAGGCCATTCGCCGGATGCGCCGAACTGCAAATTCTTGGGCTTGGTGTTGGCGGCAACAGCCCGATGCGCACCGTGCGGCTGCGCCAGGACTGGTCCGGCTGGGCCCGCGCGGCAGGCTTCCGAAGCTTTCAGGGCCTGAACGACTGGTAGTTCACGCAAGCCCAAGTCTCCCCCGAATCTTTTCCGGCATGACTCCGCTTTGGCGTAGCGACCGGAGCGTGACGGCCCGGTCGCGCTTCGAGAACTTCCAGCCATGCTCATCGAGGATGAGCCGGTGGTGCGCGTAGGCAGGCGCCGGAAGCCCAAGCAAGGTCTGTAGCAACCGTTGCACATGCGTTGCGGGGAACAGGTCGTTGCCGCGAGTCACCAGGGTCACGCCCTGATGGGCATCGTCGACGACGACAGCGAGATGGTAGGAGGTCGGCACGTCTTTCCGCGCGATCACGATATCGCCGAACAGCAGCGGATCGACGGCGATCGTTCCGGTCTCCCCGGAAGGTCCCGCGCCGCGTTCTTCGAATGACATTGCGCCAGCAAGCCCGGATGCCTTCGTCACGTTCAGCCGGAAGGCGCAGGGCGTGCCCGACTCGAGGCGTGACCGGCGTTCCGTGTCGCTCAGCTTGCGGCAGGTACCGGGATAGTGCGGACCTTCCGGCCCATGCGGTGCTTCAACGGCGCGGGCGATTTCGGCTGCGATGTCTCCCCGTGTGCAGAAGCAGGGATAAACGACGCCCATGGAACCAAGCCGGTCCAGCGCGGCCCGATACGCTTCGAGCCGCGTGGACTGACGCAGCACCGGTTCCTCCCAGCGCAATCCGAGCCAGGCCAGATCCTCGAAGATCGCCGCTTGGAACTCCGGCTTGCAGCGGCCCGAATCGATATCCTCGATGCGCAGCAGAAAGCGGCCGCTGGACCGCACAGCGGTTTCGCGGGCGGTGATCGCGGCAAAGGCGTGTCCGAGATGCAGATATCCGGTTGGACTTGGCGCAAAGCGCGTGACAATCATGCGCACCAACCTACGCGAAAAGGACGGCGATGGCGCTCGGCGTGCGCAATCTGACGGGACCGCGGCTTCCGCCGGCGCGAGGTACAGCAACGCATCTTGTCGTGCTGGCGCACGGCTATGGCGCCGACGGCAACGACCTCATCGGTCTGGCGCCGCTGTGGCAGCGGCTGATGCCGACCGTCGCCTTCGCGGCACCCAACGCGCCGGAGCCGTGCGCCGGAAGTCCGTCGGGCTACCAGTGGTTTCCCATCTCGCGACTCGATCCGCAGGCGATGAAGTCCGGTGTCGAGTCCGCCGCCTCTTCCCTGAATGCCTTTCTCGATGCCGAGCTGTCGCGTCTCAACCTTCCGCCCGAACGTCTGGCGCTTGTCGGATTCAGTCAGGGCACGATGATGTCGCTGCAAGTGGGCCTCCGCCGTTCCGTGAAGCCGGCCGCCATTGTCGGGTTCTCCGGGATGCTTGCCAATTCCGACAATCTCGACAGCCTGGGCAGGCTAGCGCCGCCCATCCTCCTCGTGCATGGCGATGCCGACCCGATGATCCCGGCCGATTACATGTTCGCGGGCGCGGGTGCGCTTGGGGCCGCGGGAGCGGCCGTCCAATGGCACCTCTCGCCCCGCGTCGGCCACTCCATCGACGAGCATGGCATGGCGCTGGCCGGCACCTTCCTCGCCATGGCGTTTCGCGGGCTGCTGAAACGCAACAAGGACGCGGAAATCTGTTGTTCCGTAGGCTGACCGTCTTCATTCCGTCATCCCGAATCGCGTAAATTCGCCGCGCATCTTGACGGGTTGGCAATTCGCCTCGGCCACCCTAGATTTGCGCCCGTATTGGAGGTTTCGCGTCTTCACAGCAGGAGCTGTCCCGTGTTGAGCGCCGAGCGATCGCCCGAGAATTGTCCGGCGCTGGTCCTGAACGCGGATTATCGCCCGCTCAGCTATTTTCCGTTGTCCCTGTGGGGATGGCAGGACGCGATCAAGGCTGTCTTCCTCGACCGTGTGAACATCCTCGCCGAGTATGAGCGCATCGTGCGTTCGCCGAGCTTCGAGATGAAGCTGCCGAGCGTCGTGTCTCTCAAGACCTACATCAAGCCGGCGCGCAATCCCGCCTTCACGCGATTCAATGTGTTCCTGCGCGACAAGTTCGAGTGCCAGTATTGCGGCGCGCCGAACGTTCTCACCTTCGACCACCTGATCCCGCGCTCGCGCGGTGGGCGCACGACGTGGGACAACGTGGTGGCGGCGTGTGCGCCGTGCAATCTGCTGAAGGGCGCGAAACTCAGCCATCACATTGCCATGTATCCGCGCAATCCGCCGCACAAGCCGACGGTGACGGAGCTGCGCAACAACGGCCGCAGATTCCCGCCCAACTATCTGCACGAAAGCTGGGCCGACTATCTCTACTGGGACAGCGAACTGGAAGCCTGAACGCTTCGGCGCGAATTCCACACCGCGCATTTGTTTTTCGATTCTGCCGCATGTTCGGCTCGCGGGAAAAACCTAGGCATCGATTGAGGGGTTGTTTCCAAATCCTTTCGTGTTGATCTCCTTCTCTCCTCGTCAGCACAACATCTTGTGGTTCGACGTTGGCCGCAGCAGTCGAATTTAGAATCTGCCACTCGGACTTCGGCATAAATTTGGGGGAGGGGTC
>DATIYG010000269.1:0-6280 GCA_035517755.1 Rhizomicrobium sp.
CGCCGGGCGTAGGCGGTTCGCCGGATCAGACGAGTGCCGCGGCGGATCAGGTGGCGGCCTTCTTCGGCAGCGCGTCGCCGTCGGATTTCGCGGTGAGCGGAACGACGGTGAGCTGGACCGGCGGCGACGATTGGGGCCTGCGCCGCATGGTGCTGCATTACGCGCATCTTTGCGCGGCGGCGGGCGGCGTCGATGCCTTCCTGATCGGCTCGGAACTGGTGGCGCTCAATCATGTGCGCGATAGCGCCACGACCTATCCATGCGTTGCGGCGCTGAAAGCGCTGGCCGCCGATGTACGAAGCATTCTGGGCGGCGGAACGAAGATCGGTTACGCGGCCGACTGGAGCGAATACAACAACCATCAGACCGGCGATGCGCCCGGCGAGGTGTTGTTCCATCTCGATGCGCTGTGGAGCGATTCCAACATCGACTTCGTCGGCATCGACAATTACATGAAGCTCGCCGATTGGCGCGACGGCACGGCGCATCTCGATTACAATGCGAACGGCCCGGCCAGCATCTACGATCCCGATTATCTCGCCGGCAACATCCGGGCCGGCGAGGATTACGACTGGTATTACGCCGATCAATCCGCGCGCGACGCGCAGACGCGCACCACGATCAGCGACGGAGCCTATTCGAAACCGTGGGTGTTCCGCGCGAAAGATATCTGGAACTGGTGGAGCAATGCGCATTACGACCGGCCGGGCGGCGTGGAAAGCGGTTCGCCGACAAGTTGGACGGCGCAGGGAAAGCCGATCTGGTTCACGGAATTGGGATGCCCCGCGGCCGACAAGGGCGCGAACGAGCCGAATGTCTTCGTCGATGCGAAGTCTTCGGAAAGCGCGCTGCCCTATTATTCCAACGGCCAGCGCGACGATCTCATCCAGCGCCGCTTCCTCGAGGCGCATCTGAAATTCTGGGCGATGCCTTCGAACAACCCGTCGTCCACCGTGTACGGCGAGGCGATGGTCGATGCGAACAACATCTACGCCTGGGCGTGGGATGCGCGGCCATTCCCGTTCTTTCCGGCGCGCAGCGATGTGTGGGGCGATGCGGCCAACTACTCGCTCGGCCATTGGCTGAACGGCCGTCTCGGCGCCGTGCAGCTGCCCGATCTCGTCACGGCGATCTGCGAGGATGCGGGCTTCGGCGATATCGATGTGTCGGATATCGAAGGCATTGTCACCGGCTACGCCATCACCGACACGATGAGCCCGCGCGATGCACTGGCGCCGCTCAGCATCGCGTACTTCTTCGACGCGGCGGAGAGCGAAGGCGAGATCAAATTCGTTTCGCGCGGCCGGCCCAATCCGCTGGCGCTTGCCGAAACCGATCTTGTCATTCCGGACGGCGAAGCGAGTTTCGGCTTCTCGCTCACGCGTGCACAGGAAACCGATCTGCCGACCGATGCGCGGATTTCCTACATCGATGTCGACGCTGACTACCGGCAGGCAGTCGCCGAATCGCGGCGGCTGATCGGACAATCGGAACGCGTGACGCAAACCGGATTGCCGCTGGTCACCGATCAGGGAACGGCGATCGGCATCGCCGAACGACTGATTCAGGACGCATGGGTGATGCGCGAGCAGGCCACGTTCTCGCTTGCGCCGTCGAAGCTGGCGCTCGATCCCACGGACGAAGTGGAGCTCACCGCCGGTGGGCGCACGCGGCGGTTGCGCTTGACGGAAATCGACGACACGGGCGCCCGCGCCGCCCACGCCGTCGCCACCGATCCATCGATCTACGAAGCGATCGTCGGGCCGCAGCGCGGCGCGGGCGCCATGCAATCGCTGACGGCGAGCGGGCGTGCGCTTGCCGCATTCCTTGATCTGCCTTGGCTCACGGAAGACCAGAAGCCGTGGGATGCGTTCGCCGCGGCGTTCGCGGCACCGTGGCCGGGATCGGTGCTGGTGTTGCGCAGCGCGAGCGAGTCCAACTTCGTGCTCGACACGACGCTCACCAAACCGGCGACCATCGGCGAAACCCTTGCGGACTTCTTCGCAGGGCCTTCGTGGCGCTGGGACGAAGCGAACGAACTGAACATCGAATTGTACGACGGCTCTTCGCTGGCGTCACTCGATGACATCTCGGTGCTCGGCGGCGCCAATGCGTTGGCGATTGAGAACGCCGACGGCGAATGGGAAGTGGTGCAGTTCGCCAACGCCGAGCTCTCCGGGCCCGGACAATGGACGCTCACGCGATTGCTGCGCGGGCAGGCGGGAACGGAAAGGGCGATGCGCGCGCCCGTGCCGGCCGGCGCGCGCGTGGTGCTGCTCGACGGCGCGCTGGTGCAGCTGGGCCTGGCGCAAAGCGAATACGCGTTGCCGTTCCACTATTTCTACGGGCCGCAAGGCAAGCCCATTTCCGATCCGTCCTATCAGGAGACAGCGCTGCAGTTCGCCGGCATCGGCTTGCGGCCGTTGTCGCCGGTGCAGTTGCGCGCGGTCCATTCCGGCACCGGCGACCTGCTTCTCTCGTGGATCCGGCGCGACCGCGATCCGACCAGCGACAGCTGGGATCAGGTGGACATCCCGATGAGCGAATCGTCGGAACGCTACGACGTGGAAATCCTCGATGCAGGCGGCGCTGTGGTCCGAACCTTCGCGTCGCAAGCTTCGTCATCGCTTCTTTATACAGCGGCAGAGATTGCGAGCGATTTCCCCTCCGGTGTTTCTTCCCCGTTCCGCTTCCGCGCCTACCAGCTCTCGGCCACGATTGGCCGCGGCGCGGCAGGGGAGGGGAGCGTGCGGGTGTGAGCGCTTTAACCCACGTCGCGACACTTCTGTACACACGTCACATTGGCGTGCAATTCGATCATCGGTGTTGCAACAGGTCCGCATAGGACTACCCTTGCGGGCGGAAGGCTGCATTTGACCGGCTCGGGGGAGGCGACAAATGTATCAACAGATCCGTAGCAAAGTTTCGTTCGGCCTGCTTGCGGCTGCGCTTCTTGCGGCGCCGTGCGTCGCGCAGGCCTATACCTACAAACTCATTCACGTCTTCACCAATTCGGGCGGAGACGGCGCCACCCCGATGGGGACGCCGCTGCTCGGTCAGGACGGCAACATCTACGGCACCACGGAATTCGGCGGCGCCTATGGATTCGGCACCGTCTATCGGGTGACGCCGAACGGCGATGTAAGCTACTTCTACAATTTCCGTGGCGGCGACTATGGCGACGGCTGCGCTCCGAAGGGCGGGCTGATGCAGGACAGCCAAGGCAACTTCTACGGCACGACTTTGGTCTGCGGCTCGGAAGGAAACGTCTACGGCGCCGGGACTGTGTTCAGGATCGCGCCGGATGGAACCGAGACGGTGCTCCATTCCTTCTACTATTACGAATGGGACAACAAGGACGGGGGCGGTCCCTACGGTCCCCCGATCCTGGACTCGCGTGGCAATCTATTCGGCACGACCGCGAATGGCGGCCATCACGTCTGCCGGATCGTGGGAATCTATTGCGGCACGATCTACCGCATCGACAGGGCGGGCCAACTCCATCTGATCCATCAGTTCAACGGCCGGCAGGGTCTGGCTTTCCCGATGGCCGGCCTGATCTTCGGCGAGGACGGCTATATGTACGGCACCACGCCTTTCTATTCGGGAAGATACTACGGCACCGTCTACAAGACCGACATGAAAGGCCATGTCACGATCGTCTACGGCTTCCACAATCCCAAGACCGGCGCCAATCCGGAAGGCGGCCTGGTCGAGGACAGCCTTGGCAATTTCTACGGCGACACGAACACCGGCGGCACCGACGATATGGGCGTGATCTACAAGGTGAGCGAAGACGGCACGGAGACGGTGCTGCACAATCTCACGTGGGACGAGGGCGCGCACCCCAGATGGGGCACGCTGGCGATGGATGCGCAGGGCAATCTCTACGGCACGACCTACGATGGCGGACCGTCGCTGGGCGGCGTCGTCTTCAAGCTGGCGCCCGACGGCACCTATACGATATTGCACGCCTTCGACTGCGATACGGGGCCGTGTTCTCCGGTCGGCGGCGTCGCACTCGACGCCAGCGGCAACATCTTCGGCACGACCTTTCTCGGCGATGTCGAGAATCAGTACGGAGTCATCTTCGAACTGGCGAAGTAGAAGCGGCGGCGCGGTCTCGTCGCCGTCGCTGACCCACGCCGCAGCCGACATCGCAACCGATTTCCCGTCCGGCCTGCCGTCGCCGTTCCGCTTCACGGTGTATCGGCTTTCCTCCACCTTCGGCCGCGGTGTGGGAAAGATGGGGGAAGTGGAATTCAGTTAGGAGGTTCCTCCCCCGCTTTGCGGGGGAGAACCATAACACGGAGATTCAACCCATGTCCGACACAACGCCGCGGTCGGCGTTGCCGCTGCTGGCGGCTGCGCAATCGCAGAAGCACGTCACCCACAACGAAGCCCTGCTCGAGCTCGACGCGCTGATCGCCACCACCATCCTCGATCGCGATCTCAGCACGCCGCCGCCCACGCCCAGCGATGGCGACACCTATCTCGTCAAGGCCACGGGCACCGGCGAATGGACGGGGCAGGACAACAAACTCGCCTATGCCATCGATGGCGGCTGGCGCTTCTATGCGCCGTTCGAAGGGCTCGCGGCGTATGTCGCCGACGAAGCCAAACTCATCTTCTACAACGGATCGGCGTGGGCGGATTTCGCTTCCGTCGTGCCGCTCGAGAATCTGCCGATGCTCGGCGTCAACGCGAGCGCCGATTCCACGAACAAGCTCTCCGTCGCATCGGCCGCCGTGTTGTTCAACAACATCGGCGCCGGAACGCAGGTGAAGCTGAACAAGGCGAGCGCCGGCGATACCGCATCGCTCCTCTATCAGACGGCATCGTCGGCCCGCGCCGAATTGGGCCTGACCGGCGACGACAATTTCCACGTCAAGGTCTCGCCGGACGGATCCACGTTCTACGAATCCCTCATCCTCAACCGCAACACCGGCAGCGTGCTGCTGAAGCACGTCGACATCAGTGCCGCCACAACGCTCGGCGCCACCCATCTCGGCCGCAATGTGCGCGCCGATGCGAGCGGGGCTGCGTTCGCCGTCACGCTGCCGGCAATGGCCGACACCGACGACTGGGTGATCGTGCGCAAGAAGGATGGGAGCGCCAACCGCGTCACCGTGAAGGATTCCGGCGGCAACGACATGGCCTGGCTGTCGGCGCCATGCGACGAAGCGATGTTCGCGTTCTGGGACGGCGCGTGGATCGCGTTGCGCGCATCCATCGCGCCGTTCACCGATGTGTTCACCGCATCCGGCACGTGGACGAAGCCGCCTCTGCTCAAGCATGCGGAAGTGTTCTGCTTCTCGGGCGGAAGCGGCGGCGGATCGGGCCGCAGAGGTGCCGCGGGAAGCGCGCGCGCCGGCGGCAATGGCGGACAGGGCGGCACGGTCACGCGGCGGAATTTCAACGCGAGCGCATTGTCGGCCAGCGAAACCGTGACGGTGGGCGCCGGCGGTTCTGGCGGCGCGGCGCAAACCACCGACAACACGAACGGGAATGCTGGCGCGGCTGGAGGGACGTCGAGCTTCGGATCGCACTTGCGCGCTGCCGTTGGTACGGCGACGGGCAGTGGCGGCACGACCGCTGCGGTGGCGGGTACCACGAACAACGCGCTCACCAACGAAGGAAATCCCGGCGCAGGGGGCACGACCTCGATCACCGCAGGCGGCGGCAATGGATTCACGGGCCCCACGGGCGGCGGCGGAGCCGGCGGCGGAATCACGACGGGCGATGCGGCACAGGGCGGCGGCATTGGCGGACCGGGCAGCGGTTATGCCGGCGCGCCCAATATCGTGAACGGCGGCGGTGCCGGTGGCGCGGCAGGTGCGGCTGGAAGCGACGGCGCATCCGTCGGCGATACGACGAACCAGCTCGGTGGCCAGGGCGGCGGCGGTGGTGGCGCCAGCACGAGCGGCGCAGGATCGCCCGGTGGCAATGGTGGCGCGCCCGGCGGATCGGGTGGCGGTGGCGGCGCATCCATCAACGGCAACGCATCCGGCGCCGGCGGCAATGGCGCGCGCGGCGAAGTTCGCGTCACGAGCTACTTCTAGCACTGGCGAGAGTGCAGGGTTACGTTGTGCTGTCACCAAGCTTTGCCACCGGTTGACCCAACATTGAGCCTCAGCGCGATCCTGTTTGCCGGCTGCCTTGTGCACGAACCCTTGACGGGCGTGCCTGAGGTCCGACAGCGTGTTTCTCTTTCGAAATATCCCGGGGTTTCACAGCTCCACAATTTCGGCGAGATGCTTCAGATCATCGCGGTCTTGCG
>DATIYG010000270.1:0-8221 GCA_035517755.1 Rhizomicrobium sp.
TCAAGAAATGGAAGATCGGCGATGTCGATGTCGTGCGCATCGTCGAGATCAACGCGCATCAGGACCCGTTCACGATGCTGTCGAAGGATTTCTCGCCCGAGATCGCCATGCGGCACATGTGGCTGGCGCCGAACTTCATGACACCGGACGGCACGATGAAGATCTCGTTCCAGTGCTTCGTTGTAAAGTCCGGCAACGAGCGCATCATGATCGACACTTGCATCGGCAACGATCGCGAGCGCGAGTTCCCCGTCTTCTCGAATTTGCAGGGACCGTTCCTGGAAGACCTCTCCGCTTCCGGATATCCGCGCGAGACCATCACCAAGGTGATCTGTACGCACCTTCATTCCGATCATGTCGGCTGGAACACGATGAAGGTGGGCGACAAATTCGTGCCGACCTTCCCCAACGCGCGCTACCTGTTCGGCAGGAAGGAATACGACGCCTGGCAGGCCATGAAGGCGGACCCCAACAATCATCACGACATGCGTCATGTCGTGGATGCCGTCGAGCCGGTGATGGAAGCGGGGTTGGTCGATTTCACCGAACCCACGGCGAAACTGACGGATGAGGTCAGCCTGTTCCCCACGCCGGGCCACACGCCGGGCCACGTCAGCGTGCGCATTCTCTCCAAAGGTCAGGAAGCGATCATCACCGGCGACATGATGCATCATCCGCTGCAGCTGGCCGAACCCGACTATCACAACAATTTCGATCTCGATCCGGAGAAGGCATTGCGGACGCGCAAAGCGTTCTACGCCAGCGTCGTCGACTCAGACATTCTCGTCATCGGGACGCATTTCTGCGAACCGACGTCAGGCTACGTCGTGCGTGACGGCAAGCATTACCGGCTGAAGCTGGCATGAACTGGGACCTGAAAGACCAGGTTGTTCTCATCACCGGCGCGGGGCGCGGGTTGGGCAAGTCCGTCGCCGAACTGCTGGCGCAATCGGGCGCGCGCGTGGCCGTGTGCGATATCGACGGAACGACTGCAGCAGAAACGGCGCGGGGTATCGGCGCAAACGCCAAGCACTACGCGTTCGATGTGTCTGACCGCGCTGCCTTCCTGGCGGCGGCGGCGGATTTCGCCAACACGCATGGCCACATCGATGCCGTCGTCAACAACGCCATGCTGCTGAAGTACGAGCCTGTGGAGAACGTATCGCCCGCAACACTCGATGCCATGCTTGGCGTCGGCATCAAGGGCGCCATCTGGGGCGCGCAAGCCTTGCTCGCGCACATGGACGCGGGCCGCGGCGGCGCTATCGTCAACATGGCCTCGCCGGTGGCGGAAAAGGGCTTCCCCAACACTTCTATATATAGCCTCGTGAAAGGCGCCCTCGTCACGCTGACCAAAACGCTCTCCGCCGAGCTTGGCCCGCGCAAGGTGCGGGTGAATGCCGTGGCGCCTGGATCGGTGCCGACGCCGGGCGCCATGGGTCTCAACTCGGAAGAGGAATACGCGCGCCGCGCCCGCACGATTCCGCTAAGGCGCCTGGGCAGCGCCGGCGACAATGCGCAAGCCGTTGCGTTCCTGCTGTCGCCCGCCGCATCCTTCATCAACGGCGAGATCCTGCACGTGGATGGCGGCATCGCCGCGGCCGGTTAGGTGGAACCCATGGACGACTTCAGAGGCAAGACAGCCTTCATCACCGGCGGCGCGGCGGGCATCGGGCTCGCAATGGCGCAGGAATTCACGCGCGCCGGTGCACACGTCGTGATCGCCGACATCCGGCAGGACGCGCTGGACAAGGCCAAGGCGGCACTGCCGGACGCGCGCTTCATCCGGCTGGATGTCACCGATCGAACGGCGGTGGCGCGCGCCGCCGAAGAAGCAGGCACGATGCATATTGTCTGCGCCAATGCCGGCGTGTTCCTCGGCGGCCCGACGCAAGACGCCACCTACGACGACTGGGATTTCGTGCTCGGCGTCAATCTGCGCGGCGTGATCAACACCGTGGAAACCTTCGTGCCGCGCCTGATTGCGCAAGACGAAGGCGGCCACATCGTACTGACATCCTCGATCAACGGGTTGTTCGCCAGCGGCGGCGCCGGCGTCTACACGGCGTCGAAATTCGCCGTCACGGGACTGGGCGAGTGTCTGCGCATGAACCTTGCGCCGCACAAGATCGGCGTGTCCATCCTCTGCCCCAGTGCAGTCGCATCCGATTTGTTCAACTCGACTCCTGCCGTGCGGCCGAAGGAATTGTCGCACACCGGCGCGCATCTGGTGGCGACCGACGACAGCGATCCGGTGTCGAAGGAAATCTTCGCCGGCGCGATGTCTGTCGAAGAAGTCGGCCGCAAGGTGATGGCCGGCATCCGCCGCAACGATCTCTACATCATTACGCATGGCGAGATCCGCGCGACCCTGGAAGCGCGCATGAAGGCGCTCCTCGCCGCGATACCCGACGAACCGATTCCCGCCATCCGGGAGAAATCGGCGCGCGTGCTGTACGACGTGCCCGTCTATGCCGAACAGAGCGCCAAGCCGGCGCCGAAAGCCGTTTGAGGAACACCATGGCCGAAAGCGAAAACGAACGGATTGTCCGCCGCTTCTTCATCGAGGCGCTGAATACCGGCGATCTGGAGAAGATCCGGCCGTATTTTCATCCCGACGCCACGTGGACGCCGATGGCGAAGGAGGGAAGCATTCCCGGCGCCAAGGTTCATCGCGGGCGGGCGGGGATCGTCGACGAATTCCTCGGGCCGGTGCGCGGACTGTTCGTGGACGGCGATCCGAAGAACTCCATCGAGAACATCTTCGGCAAGGGCGACTATGTGCTCGTCGAAACGCACGGCACCGGCACGTTCCGGAACGGCCGCCCCTACGACAACCGCTACGCGTGGATTGTGGAGATCCGGGACGGCATGATCTTCGCCATCCGTGAATACATGGACACTGCCTACATTGCATCGATCACGGGCTGAGCATGGCTGAAGCTTACGACGTCATCGCGATCGGCTCCGGGCACAACGGCCTTGTCGCGGCGGCCTACATGGCGGCGGCCGGCAGGAAAGTGCTGGTGCTCGAGCGCAACGCGTGGTTCGGCGGCGGCGTGGTGACGCGCGAATTGACCGTGCCCGGCTTCCGCCACGACCAGCATTCGATGGCGCACATCTTCATCCAGGGCAATCCGCTGCTGAAGAATGACGATCTCGGGCTGAAGTCGAAATTCGGGCTGCGCTATGTGTTCCCCGAAATGCCCATGATCAGCGTGTTCGAGGACGGCAGCACGCTCGCCATGTATCGGGACCGCGAACGCACCGTGGCAGAGATCGCGAAATATTCGAAGAAAGATGCCGAGGCGTTCCGCGGCTTCGCCGACATGGCGAAGACGTTCCTGCCAATGATCGAGTCGCAATTGTATTCGCCCCCGGCGCCGGTTGGCGCGGGGTACGCGCTGATGGACCAGAGCCGCGAGGGCCGCGCCATGTGGCGGCTGACCCAGCTCTCCTGTCATGACCTGCTGACAAATTTGTTCGAGCACGAGAAGGTCATCATGCATTTCGCCCGCATCGCCGGCGAGAATCTGGTGTCGCCGGACGAAAAGGCGACCGGCATGGGGCCGTTCGTGTTCGTGGGATTCCTCGAAGCCTATGGCATTGGTGTACCGGTCGGCGGCTCCGGGAAACTCACCGATGCACTGATCGCCTCCATCGAATCGAACGGCGGCACGGTGATGGCGAATGTCGACGTCACCCAGGTCACGGTGAAGAACGGCCGCGCCACCGGTGTCGTCACAAAGAACGGCCGGGAGTTCGCCGCGAAGGACGGCGTCATCGGCGCCATCCATCCCCATCATCTGGGCCGCATGGTGCCCGGCCTCGATCCACAGGTGGTGGACGATGCGGACGCCACGCAGATTTCCGAAATGGGCTGCATCACCATCCATGCCGCACTCAACGAACCGCTGAAATTCCGCGCCGGCAATCACGTGAAAGCGGTGATGATCGAGCTGCTGCCGAACTCCTACAACACGCTGCGCAAGAGCTTCGACAATCTGCGTTATGGCGAATTCACCGATCCGCCCCTGATCGGCCTTGGCTCGCTGACCATGCACGATTCCTCGCGCACGCCGCCGGGCAAGGCGACGATGCATGTGTGGGATTATGTGCCCTACAAGCGTACCGACGGTGTGGATTGGGACACCGGCAAAGGCGCGTATGCCGAACGCATGCTGGCGCATATGGGCAAATACATTTCCAATGTCGGCCCGGACAACATCATCGCCTATCACTGCGACAGTCCGCTGGACATGGAGCGCACCTCGGCCAGCTTCCAGCATGGTGACCTGCACGGCGTGGCCGCCACCACATACCAGTCCGGCGCGCACCGGCCGACGCCCGATCTGGGCCAGAACGTGGTGCCGGGTTGCGAGCGGCTGTATCTCGTGGGTCCGTTCCAGCATCCGGGCGGCGGCGTGTTCGGCGCCGGCCGCGCGGCGGCGATGCGGATGTGCGAGGATCTCAAGATCGATTTCGACAAGATCGGCGTGCGCAAATGAAACTGAAATCCGCCGACGGGTCGGATCTGATGCAGGTGAACGCACTCGAGCGCGACGGCAACAGACTGGTGATCAAGGGCAAGATCATGGGCGCCATGCCGATGACAGCGAAACTGTCGCCGGATGAATTCCGCAAAGGCCTCGGGCTGCTGAACCTCCGCCTGTTTTTCTTTCTTCTCACCTTCCCGTTTCGCAGGGGCGCATGATGACGAAAGCGCTGCCCCGCACCGACAAGGATTTGTTCAGCCGCGAGTCGGTGCGCAATTCGCGCGCGGTGGACGATTGGGTCCGCGAAATGGCACCGGCGGTCTATCTGGAGCGCGAAGACATCGTCATGCTCGGCCGTTACGAGCATGTGTCGAAGGGGCTGGTGGACTGGAAGTCCTTCTCCAGCACGTCGCGGCCGTGGCACGATCCCAACTCGGTGCGGCCGGAGATCCTGCTGACCGACGATCCGCCACGCCATACTCAGGTGCGCGCGGTGATCGGGCGCGCGCTGTCGCCCAAGGCCATGAAGGCGATGGAGGATGCATTCCGGCGTGAGGCAGAAATCCTGGTCGACGATCTCCTACGGAACGGCGACACCGAGATCGATGCCGTGTCCGGCATCACCGCGCGCTATGTCCACAAGGTGCTGCCGGACCTGATGGGCCTGCCGGAACAGGGCCGTGAGAAGATGACCCCGTTCGGCAATGCCGTGTGGGCAACCATGGGGCCGATGAACGATCTGTTCGACGAGGCGATGGCGGGCGCCGGCGACAGCTTCGACTGGGTCGACAAATCCTGCAACCGCGAAAGCATCCGGCCCGACAGCCTCGGCGGCGAAATGTACGCGGCGGCCGACCGCGGCGAAATCAGCGAACAGGATGCGAAGCTCTTGACGCTGACGATCCTGTCGGCCGGGTCGGACACCACGGTCATCACCATGGGCAACGCCATCAACCTGTTTGCGCGGTTTCCCGAGCAATACCAGATCCTGCGCGACGATCCTCCCTTGTTGCGCAATGCGTTCGACGAGGCGTTGCGTTGGGATGCGCCATCGCGCATGGCCGGCCGCATCGCCCAGGTCGACGTGCCTGTGGACGACCACGTCATCCCGGCAGGTACGCGCTGCGGGTTGATGTTCGCCGCTGCCAATCGCGATCCGCGCAGATGGGATCAGCCGGAAAAATACGACGTGCGCCGCGATGTGCGCGGCCATCTCGGCTGGGGCCAGGGCATCCACATGTGCGTCGGCAAGGCGCTGGCGCAGGCCGAAGCCGATGCGCTGCTGGGCGAACTCGTCAAGCGCGTGAAACGCATCGAACCGGCGGGCGAGCCGGAACCGTGGATGACGACCGTCGGACACGGCCCTATCAAGGTGCCCGTGCGACTCACCGCGGCCTGACGATGTCCGGCGAATACGAAATCTACGCCATCCACTACGGTCATCACGACCGGCCGGCGCACGAGAATTTCGCAAGCGGCGATCCGCACGACGACGGACCGATGCCGCTCGATTATTTCGTATGGGCGATCGTCAGCGGCGGACGCACCTTCGTGCTCGACACGGGCTTCGGGCCGGACATGGCGGCGAAGCGCGGGCGAAAGCTGGTTCGCCCGGTGGCCGACGGTTTGAAAGCAATCGGAGTCGACCCCGCCACCGTCAGCGACGTCATCATCTCCCACATGCATTACGACCACGCGGGCAACATCCCGCTGTTTCCCGGCGCGCGCTTCCACATCCAGGATGCCGAGATGGAATTCGTCACCGGACGTTGCATGTGCGATGCCGGCACGCGCGCCTTCTTCGAGGCCGACCACGCCGCGCACATGGTGCATCGCTTGTTCGAGGGTCGCGTGCAATTCCATGACGGCGAGAGCGAGTTGGCGCCGGGCATCACGCTGCATCACGTGGGCGGGCACACCAAGGGCCTGCAGGTCGTGCGCGTGAACACGCAGCGGGGCCACGTGGTGCTGGCGTCCGATGCGGCGCATCTTTACGCCAATATGGAGCGTGAGGACCCGTTCCCGATCTTCCACGACCGGAACGACTACCTCGCGGCCTTCACGACCATCCGCAAACTGGCGACGTCGGAGGCGCACATCATTCCCGGCCACGATCCGCTGGTGCTGGCGCGCTATCCCGCGGCGAAAAGCGGATTGGCCGGTGTCGTGCGGCTCGATGCCGACCCGAAAGGTTGATGATGAGCGAGATTGGTTTCATCGGGCTGGGACGCATGGGCGCGCGCATGGCGGCGCGTCTCATCGATGCTGGGCACACGCTGATTGTCTATGACGTCGATGCGAAAGTCGCCGTGCCGCTGATCGCGCGCGGCGCGAAACGCGCGGCCATGCCAACAGCCGTCGCCGATGCTGCAGAGCTCGTGCTTGCCAGCCTGCCCTCACCTGCCATCGTGCGCAATGTTGCGCTTGCCGTTGCCAATGGAAGCAAGGTGAAGACCTTCATCGACCTGTCGACCACCGGCCCGCGCGTCGCGGTCGAGATCGCCAAGGCGCTCGCCGCAAAGAACATCGCGACGCTCGACGCGCCCGTTTCCGGCGGCGTGCGCGGTGCGGAGCAAGGCACGTTGTCGGTGATGGTGTCGGGCCCGCGCGCCGCGTTCGACACAACCGAACCGGTGCTGAAACTCTTCGGCCGATTGTTCTTCATGGGCGAGAAGCCCGGACTCGGCCAGACCATGAAGCTCGTCAACAACATTCTCGGCGCCTGCGCGATCGCCATCACGGGCGAGGGCATGGCGATGGGCATCAAGGCCGGCCTCGACCCCAAACTGATGATCGACGTGCTGAACGTCTCGACGGGCCGCAACGGCGCCACGCAGGACAAATGGCCTCGCGCCGTGTTGCCGCGCACCTTCGATGCCGGCTTTGCGACGGCCTTGTCGCTCAAGGATACGCGGCTGTGCCTGGAAGAAGCCGCGGCCATGGGAATTCCCATGACCGTCGGCAAGGCCGTGCGCGAGATCCTCGAAGCGGCCAACGACACCTATGGACCGGATTCCGACTTCACCATCATGGCAAAACTGATCGAGGAGCGGGCCGGGCTCGATCTTCCCATCAAGAAGCAAGGACGCGACACATGATCAAGGAACTGTTCGACAAGGGTCTGGAAATCCGCAAGGCCGTGCTGGGCAAGGAGTATGTCGAGAAAGCGTTGGCCAACGCCGACGAATTCTCCATGCCGCTCCAGGAAATGACGACCGAAACCTGCTGGGGCTACATCTGGGGCCGTCCCGGCTTGCCGCGACGCGACCGCAGCGTGGTGAACCTCGCCATGATCAGCGTGCTCAATCGTCCGAACGAGTTGAAGATCCATGTGAAGGCAGCGTTGCGCAACGGCGTCAGCAAGAAGGAGATCGCCGAAATCTTCCTGCAGGTCGGTTGTTATGCCGGCATTCCAACGGCGGTGGACAGCTTCCGTATCGCCAAGGACGCGATCGCGGAATACGAGGCCGAGGCGAAAAAGGCGCGAACGTGACGGGCTGGGATCGGCGTGAAATTCTGATAGCCGGCGGCGCCGCAGCCGCGCTCGCGGCCGCGCCCGCGATGGCCGCTTCGCGTGCCGTTCGCCACATCGTGGTCGCCGACGCGCGCTTTGCCGCCAGCCGCGCCTTTGCGGAGACAGCCGCAAAATCCGGCGCGCGCATCGTGTGGACGGAGGGCGACATCACGGATTTCTGGCGCGACGAGCTCGATCTTCTTTGGCGCCA
>DATIYG010000271.1:0-5746 GCA_035517755.1 Rhizomicrobium sp.
CCCTGCCCTCGTAATACCAGTAGCCGTCGGCATCCTCGCGGAACTTGTCGCCGCTGACAATCCATCCGCCGCGCAGATGCTCCTTCGATTTCTCGTAATCGGAATGATAGTAGAGCGCCGCCGAATCCCCTTTCAGCCACAGGGTTCCGACATCGCCTTGCGCGACCGGATTGCCGTCGTCGCCGACAAGCTTGGCTTCGTATCCCGGCACCAGCCTGCCGAGACTGCCGGGGCGAACATCGCCCGGCCGGTTGCTGATGTAGATGTGGAAGCTCTCCGCGCTGCCGATGCCATCGATGATCGGCACACCGAATGCGTCGTCCCACTGCGCATGCAGTTCGCGCGGCAACGCCTCGCCGGCGCTCCACATAAAGCGGACGCTGGAGATATCCTTCTGCTGCGCCTTCGGCGTGCGCAGCATCTTGTTGATCAAGGTCGGCACGCTGGTGAACACCGTCGCCTTGTGCTGCGCGATCTTGTCAAACAGCAATTCCGGCGTGGGCTGTTCCTTGAACAGGACCGTGGAAGCGCCAACGGAAAACGGAAACATCAGATTGGTGCCGGTGGCGTAACCGAAGAACAGCCGCGCGCCGGAAATCGTCACGACGGATTCGCGGATGCCGATGAAATCCTGGGCGTAGACCTTCGTGTTGAAGGCGAAATGGGCGTGGCTGTGCACCGCCCCCTTGCTGCGGCCCGTGGTACCGCTGGTGAAGAGCCAGACGGCGGGATCGTCGCGGCGTGTCGGCCAGGGTGCGGATTTGGCGTCTCGTTCGATCCAGGACTCGAAATTGCGACCGATGCCCGTTTCCGCGCCGACGACGATCACATTGGAGTGTCCGCGGCCGCAATGGCGCGAGATGGAAACGGCCTTGCGGAATTCCGGCAGGCTCTGCTCGTCAACAAAGGCGAACTGCGGCTTGATGTAATCGAGATAGTATTCGTAGTCGGCGGCCGGCAGCAGCGGATTGATCTGCGTGACGACAGCGCCGGCCTTCAGCGCGCCGAACCAGGCATAGGCAAATTCGGGGCGGTCCTGCATGCAGATCAGCACGCGCTGCTCCGGCAGCAATCCATCCGCCACAAGGTTGCGCGCGACCTGCATCACCTTGTCTGCCACCTCGGCGAAGGTGATCGACCGGCCCTCGAAATGGATGGCGGTCCTGTCCCCGCGGCCAGCTTCGAGGTTCGAGAACACGAAATAGTCCGCCATGTTGAACTGTTCGGGAAAAACGGGGGGGCGGAAATCCATGAATAAGCTCACCCGATTGGCCCGCCTGCGATCGGCAGCGCAACGCCATTCACGGACGCCGCGTCATCGGAGCAAAGCCACAAGACCGCCGCGGCGACTTCCTCCGGCGCGATCAGACGGCCGTGCGGATTGCTTGCCACCAGATTGGCCAGCGCGTCCGCCTCGCTCATGCGCGTGGTCACACTGATCTTCTTGATGGCAGACCGGACGATCTCTGTGTCGGTGTAGCCCGGACAAACCGCATTGACAGTGATGCTGCTTGTCACAAGCTCGAGTGCAAGGGACTTCGTCAGCCCGACCACGGCATGCTTGGCCGCCACATAGGCGCTGACATAGCGGAAGCCCATTAGTCCGGCGGTGCTAGCAACATTGACGATGCGGCCCCAACCGGCCTGTTTCATTCCGGGCAGCGCGGCGCGGATGCAATGGACCGCGCCCATCAGGTTCAGATCGAGTGCGGCGCGCCATGCCTCCGGCGTCGTCTTTTCGAACGGCGCGGACGTGACGCCACCAGCATTGTTGATCAGCACCTGGATCGGCCCAACCTTCGCGGCAGCCGAGGCAAACGCCGATTCGACACCCCGCGCATCGGTCACGTCGATGGTTTCGGTGTGCGCGCCGGGCAGACCTTTGGCCGCGGCCGCGAGCCGTTCGCCATTGCGGCCGGCGATGGTCACGCGGGCGCCGCCGCGCGCGAGAGCCGTGGCGATCGCAAGCCCGATGCCGCTGCCGCCGCCGGTGATAAAGGCGTGCCTGCTCACCTGTTCACACTATCTTCTCTGCCTCACGAAAAGTAGTCTAGGTTGCGCAGCAACAGCAACGCTTGCCCCGACGACAGATGAATCCCGAATCACACGCACCGAAGCATTTCCTGTGGTCGTTTGCAGACGGCATCGGAACGATCACCCTGAACCGGCCGGAGCGGAAAAACCCGCTGACCTTCGAATCCTATGCGGAATTGCGCGACACGTTTCGCGCGCTGGTCTACGCGCCGAATGTGAAGGCTGTGGTGGTGCGCGGCGCCGGCGGCAATTTCTGCTCCGGCGGCGATGTGCACGACATCATCCGCCCGCTGCTGGACATGGACACGACCGGCCTTCTCGCCTTCACGCGGATGACGGGCGATCTGGTGAAGGCGATGCGCGGTTGCCCGCAGCCGGTCATCGCGGTGGTGAGCGGCGTCTGTGCCGGCGCCGGCGCGATCATCGCCATGGCATCGGACATCCGCATTGCGGCGACCGACGCCAAGACGGCCTTCCTGTTCAACCGCGTGGGGCTCGCGGGATGCGACATGGGCGCATGTGCGATCCTGCCGCGCATCATCGGTCAGGGCCGTGCATCCGAACTCTTGTTCTATGGCCGCAGCATGAGTGCCGACGAAGGCGAACGTTGGGGCTTCTTCAACAAGGTTGTCGCGGCCGAACAGTTGGACGCCGAAGCGCGCGACTGGGCTGCGAGGCTCGCCAGCGGTCCTTCTTTTGCCAACGGCATGACCAAGAACCAGCTCCATCGGGAATGGGATATGAGCCTGGATGCGGCCATCGAAGCCGAAGCGCAGGCCCAGGCGCTGTGCATGCAGACGCAGGATTTTCGGCGCGCCTATGAGGCGTTCGTCGCCAAGCAAAAGCCTGTCTTCGAAGGCAATTGAGGAACAACCATGCGCGTGTTGCAGCCGGAAAACTGGGTTCGTCCCCGCGGGTATGCCAACGGCATCGAGGCGGAAGGCAAGGTCATCTTCGTCGCCGGCCAGATCGGCTGGAACGAGAAGGGCGAGTTCAAGGAGCACACGCTGGCGGGCCAGTTCCGTCAGGCTCTGAGCAACGCCCTCACCGTGCTGAAGGAAGCCTCAGCCGGACCGGAACACATCGCGCGCATGACGATCTTCGTGACCAGCCGCGAAGAATATGTCGCGGCGCGGCCGGATCTCGGCACGGCGTGGAAAGAGCTGATGGGCCGCAACTTCCCCGCCATGGCGGTCATCATCGTCACGGGATTTGTCGAGCCGGAAGCCAAGGTCGAGATCGAAACCACGGCGGTGGTTCCGCGCTGATGCCTGCCGGACTTTCAAGATGAAGATCGCGATCGTCGGTGGCGGACCCGGCGGACTGTATCTCGCGCTGCTCACCAAGAAGGCGCGGCCAGACTGGCACATCGAAGTTCACGAGCAGAACCGCGCCGACGACACGTTCGGGTTCGGCGTGGTTTTCTCCGAAGAGACGCTGCAGGAGTTTCTCGGCCGCGATGCGGAGTCGTTCGCCGCGATCCGCGACACCTTCGCCTATTGGGACGACATCGTCATACGCTATCGCGGATCGGAAACCCGCTGCGGCGGCAACGGATTCGCCGGATGCTCGCGCATCGCGCTGCTCAACATCCTGCAGAGACGCTGCGCCGATCTGGGCGTGGCACTCCATTTCGAAAGCCCAATCGCCGTCCTCTCGCGTTTCGACGATTACGACGTGATCGTCGCAGCCGACGGCATCAACAGCCGCATCCGCGACACGTTCAAGGACCACTTTAAGCCGGTGCTGCAGCACAAGGCGAACAAGTTCACCTGGCTCGGCTCCACGCGGCCGCTCGATGCCTTCACCTTCTTCTTCAAGCAGACGGAATATGGCCTCATCTGCGCCCATACCTATCAATACGAGAAAGGCCATTCGACCTGGGTGATCGAGATGAGCCCGGCCGCGTGGGCCGGGCTTGGATTCGATTCGCTGGACGAGCGCGAAAGTGCCGACCGTCTCGAACAGATTTTTGCCGAGGAACTCGAAGGTCACAGACTGATCACCAATCGCTCGCTGTGGCGCAACTTCCCACGCATTTTCTGCGAGCGCTGGTGGCACAGGAACATCGTGCTGCTGGGCGATGCGAAGGCGACGGCGCATTTTTCCATCGGCTCCGGCACGAAGCTCGCCATGGAATCCGCGATTGCCCTGTCGGACGCGCTGATCGCGCATGGCGAGTCGTCGGTGGAGGACGCGTTCCGCGCCTACGACAAGGCCCGGCGCACCGAAGTGCAGATCACCCAGCACAATGCCGATGTGAGCCTTTCCTGGTTCGAGCACATGGAACGCTCGAACGACATGAAGCCGATGCAGTTCGCCATGGTGGTGATGTGCCGCGCCAAGAGCATCACGTGGGACAATCTCCTGATGCGCGACGACTCTTTCGTGCGCGCCTTCGAGGACGAATGGTACGAAACCTATTTCGCGGAAACCGGCTTCGATTGCCGCAAGACGCGCCCGACGCCGATGTTCACACCGATCCGGCTTCGCGACATGGTGCTCGCCAACCGCGTGGTGGTCTCGCCCATGGCGCAATATTCCGCGGTCGACGGCGTGCCAAACGACTGGCACTACACGCATTACACGTCGCGCGCGATGGGCGGCGCCGGCCTGCTCTACGTCGAAATGACCTGCCCGGCGCCGGACGCGCGCATCTCCGTCGGCTGCACGGGCCTGTGGAATGACGAGCAGGAGCAGGCGTGGAAGCGCATCGTCGATTTCACGCACACCTATTCGGACACGAAGATCTGCATGCAGCTGGGTCATGCCGGCCGCAAGGGATCGACGCAGCTGGGGTGGGAAATGCCCGACCACCCGCTGCCCGACTCCGACGGCAACTGGCCCGTTTATTCGGCCTCGCCCATTCCGTATCTGGCGGACATCAGCCCGACACCGGCCGAGCTCGATCGGGCCGGCATGGATCGCATCAAGGCGGAGTTCGTGCAGGCGACGGCGCGTGCGCACCGCGCCGGGTTCGACATGCTGGAACTCCATTGCGCGCACGGCTACCTGTTCGCGAGCTTCCTGTCGCCGCTGACCAACCGCCGCACGGATGAATACGGCGGCTCCATCGAAAACCGCATGCGCTATCCGCTGGAGGTGTTCGAAGCCATGCGCGCGGCGTGGCCGGCGGAGAAGCCGATGTCGGTGCGTATTTCCGCGAGCGACTGGTTTCCCGGCGGCATCAGCGAAGACGACGTGCTGGCGATGGTGGGGATGTTCGAACAGGCCGGCTGCGATCTCATCAGCACGTCGTCGGGCCAGACCGTGCCGGAGCAGAAGCCCGTCTACGGCCGCATGTATCAGGTGGAATTCGCCGAGGCGATCCGCAACGTGGCGCGCATCAAGACCATGGCGGTGGGTGCCATTACCGAGGCCGCGCAGATCAACACCATCATCGCCTGCCGCCGCGCCGATCTCGTGGCGCTGGCGCGGCCGCACTTGGTGAACCCCTATTTCGTGCATCAGGCGGCGGCATGGTACGGCGTGCGCTCCCATCGCGTGCCGGAACAATATCTGTCCGGCATGGCGCAGGCGGTACGCGAAGCGGAGCGCACGCGTCAGAAGCAGTTGGATCTGCAGCGCCGCGCCTGGGCCAGCCACCTGACGAAACGGTCAGAGTGACGTCTCACACTTCATACCCTCCCCTTGAGGGAGGATCGAAAAATCTGAAGCGCAGCGGAAGATTTTTCGGGGAGGGGTGATCTCG
>DATIYG010000272.1:0-4255 GCA_035517755.1 Rhizomicrobium sp.
CCATATTTGCCGCCAGTCCAGCCGGTATTGACCAGCCAGCAATCGACGTTGTGCGTCGCGATCAACTCGCGCAGCATGTTGCCGTAAATGGAGGGATCACGCGGCAGGAAGGGCGAGCCGAAGCAGGTGGAGAATTCCGGCTGCGGCTCGTTGCCGAGACCACGTTCGGTGCCCGCGACCTTCGCAGTATAGCCGGAGAGGAAGTGGTACATCGCCTGCGCCGGCGTCAGCTTGGCGATCGGCGGCAGAACGCCGAACGCGTCCGCCGTCAGCATGATGACGTTCTTCGGATGGCCGGCGATTCCCGTCGTGCTGGCGTTCGGAATGTAATTGATCGGATAGGCTGCGCGCGTGTTCTCCGTGTAGCGCCCGTCGTCCAGATCGAGTTCGCCGGTCGCCGGATCCATCACCACGTTTTCCAGCACCGTGCCGAAGCGCTGCGTGGTGGAATAGATCTCCGGCTCGGCTTCGCGCGACAGCTTGATCACCTTGGCGTAACAGCCGCCCTCGAAATTGAATACGCCGTTCTCGCTCCAGCCGTGCTCGTCGTCGCCGATGAGCGTGCGCGACGCGTCGGCAGAAAGCGTCGTCTTGCCGGTGCCGGACAAGCCGAAGAAGATTGCCGATTCGCGCGCGGTTCCCACATTCGCCGAGCAGTGCATCGGCATGACGCGCTTGGGTGGCAACAGATAATTGAGAATCGTGAAGACCGATTTCTTCATCTCGCCGGCGTAGGAAGTGCCGCCGATCAACACGAGCTTTTTCGTGAAATTCACCGCGATGACGGTTTCGCTGACGCAGCCGTGCACCTTCGGATCGGCCCGGAAGCTGGGCAGATCGATGATGGCGAATTCGGGATTGAAACCCTGTCGCTCGGCCGTGGTGGGCTCGATGAGCAGATGCTGGATGAACAGCGAATGCCAGGCGAACTCCGTCACCACCCGAACCGGCAGGCGATGGGAAAGGTCGGCGCCGCCGAACAGGTCCTGCACGAACAGCTTGCGGCCTTCGGCATGACGCATCATGTCGGCGTACAGGGCATCGAAATGCGCCGGCGTCATCGACTTGTTGTTGTCCCACCAGACGGCCTTCTCGGTCGACGCATCGCGCACCACGAACTTGTCGCCGGCCGAGCGGCCCGTGTGGACTCCCGTGAGCACGACGATCGGCCCGTTCTTGGCGACATGGCCCTCGCCGCGACGGACGGCCTCCTCGTAAAGGGCTGGCGCCGACAAGTTCCAGTTGACCGCCTTCAGATTGCGGAAGCCCTGTTGCTCGAGCCCGTGCGCGCTCGCCTGAGACATGGATCGCTCCTCAAAAGATGCCCCACCGTTGCGTGCCATCAGGCCGCCGGCAGTTCTTGTGTGTCGATAAGGATAGGCCCGGCAAGGGCCCTGTCCAGCGCCATTCCCCTAAAGGGTTCCGGGAGAAAATCAAGGATTTCCGGCCATTTCGAACAGGACGGATTGGCTCAGGGCGGTTTTCAGGCCCTGTCTCCTGCCCTATGAGAAGCCATGGCCCTAACGGATGAAGAGGTCGAGCGCTACGCCCGCCACATCGTGCTGCGGGAGGTGGGCGGCGCCGGCCAGGCGCGCCTCAAGGCGGCCAAGGTGCTGGTGGTGGGAGCGGGAGGCCTCGGCAGCCCTGTGATCCTCTACCTGGCGGCGGCCGGCGTGGGCACCATCGGGGTCGTCGATTTCGACACCGTGTCGCTCTCCAACCTGCAGCGCCAGATCGCGCATCGGACTGCGGACATCGGCCGGCCCAAGACGGCATCGGCGGCGGATGCGGCTACGGCCATCAATCCGGATGTTTCGCTTGTGCCGCATCCAATGCGCCTGACGGCGGACAACGCGCTCGATCTCATCAGGCGCTACGACATCGTGGCAGACGGATCGGACAATTTCGCTACGCGATTCCTCGTCAACGATGCTTGCTTCTTTGCGGGCAAGACACTGGTCTCGGCAGCCGTCACGGAATTCGACGGGCAGCTCGCCACCTTCAAGCCGCGCGCCGGTGACTTTCCCTGCTACCGCTGCCTGTTTCCCGAACCGCCGCCGCCCGGCACCGCCCCCTCGTGCAGTGAAGCCGGAATCCTCGGCGCCGCAGCCGGCGTGATGGGCACCTTGCAGGCGCTCGAGGTGATGAAGGAGATCATCGGCCTGGGGGAAAGCCTCGCCGGCCACCTGGTGATTTACGAAGCGTTGACAACCCGCTTTCGCAACGTCCGTGTGCGGAAGGACCCGGCTTGCGCGCTGTGCGGCGAAAACCCGGCAATCCGGGAGCTGTCGGCCCACCATTGGCATCCTTAACCCCGGCTTAAAGCCATTCCTTCAATATTGGCGGTTCAGTTGGGGCCGCCTGTGTCGCTGGAAATCCACTACGAGATTTTTCGCCGCGCCGGTTCGAAGGGCGAGTGGGCGCTGCATGACATCGCGGCGCTTCGCGAAGGCGCGATTCAAATTGCCGAAAGCCTGATGGCCGAAGGCAAGACGACCGGCGTCAAGGTCGTGAAGGAAACCTATTACGACGATACCGGCGACTACACGTCGGTCAAGATCTTCGAAGAAGGTCACAACCAGGTAAAGACGAAGCCTGCCGCGGAAGATCTGCCGCACGCCCTTCCTTGCAGCAAGCCGGACGATCTCTACGCCGGCCCCGCGCGCGACACGATTGCGCGGCTTCTGTGCGAACACCTCGCGCGCAACAAGCTCACGGTGACGGAGTTCATTCATCGCGCCGATGCGCTCGAACAGTTCGAAGCGGCCGGCACGCTTTTCCAGTTTTCCGTGCAGAAGGTGGCAGTGGCGCAGGCGGCAAATACCGGCGCGCCCGTTCAGCACATCATCAAGACACTCAACGAACTGGTCACCAAGGCCATCCACCGGGTGTATCGCGACGAGAGGCGCGGGGCGTTCCCGGCGCTCAAGCGAGGCGATTTCGCCAAGGCGGCCGAGAAATTCGCCGGAAGGGGCGACGGCGCCTACATCCTCAACGGTGCGATCGCCAAATATCTCAAGCCCGCCAAGGACTGGAACGACAAGGTCTTGCGGTTGCTCGCGCTGCTTGACGAAGCAGCGGGAGACTCTGCGGGCGCCAGGCTGCTTGGGGACTCTCTCGATGCGGTCGCAGCGGAAATCCTGCACAGCGCGGCAGCGTTGCACGAGTTGATCGGCCCGCATGAATGCCTCGGCGACGCCCTGGTCACGCTTGTTGATCTGTTTCTCGGCCAGACGTCGGAAAATGCACAAGACGGATTGCTGGCGCTCTGCCACCTGTTCGCGAACGACCAGCTTCCCGGAGCCCGCGCGACGGTTGCGAACCGCATTCTCGCCGAGATCAAGAGCGTGCGGCGGCTCTGTGCCGGTTCCCTGATCGACGAATTCGCGGTGCTGAAGCGTCTCGCAAGCAGACTCGTGCTTGGCACGGGCAAGTATCTGGGCCATGAGCAGTTGGTCGCTGCCTTTGCGCTTCGCTCCCGGCGCCTGGTGAGTGACGAACGCATCTACGAATATCTGCAAACCGCACCTTCCCCAGACGACAAGCTGGAATGCCTGTTGCGGGTGGAAGAGGAAATCGTCGGCACGGAGAACAGGCGGCAACTCGCCGGCTTCATCCTGCCGGTCGTTGCCTCGCCTTCGTTCCTGAGTCACTTCTTGTCCGGCAAGGCGCCGTTGCTGGCGCGCTTGCAGCGGCTGACGCAGCTTCAGGCGAGCGTGCTCAAATCCGGCTTCCAGGAGGAACAGCGCCGCGAGATTGCGGACGCTCTCGACCGCGTCGCCAACGAGCTGGAAACGCGCGGCAAATTCTTCGAGGGAATCGAATCGAAAGCGTGCGGTCCGGTGGAGATAGCGACGGCCATTCTGCGGCTGCTCGCAGGCGCCGCCTTGACGGAAGGACGGCTTTCGACGCGTGCCCGCGAACTGGTGGTTGCCCAGCTTGGCCGGCCCGGATTCCTCACGAGCTATGCGACCCAGCAGGCGCACGGCGCCGCTGCCAAGCCCGATCTGGAGGCAGCCATCGCGAACCTCATGCCGGTGTTGCAGAAGGCCGGTATCACGCCGGAGACGGGGCTGAAATCCATCGCTGCCTGAGTTAGATCATCGCAAATGGGCATCAGCTTCCTGAAGCGGCTGCGCGAGCCGATCGCGAATGGCGATATCACCTGCACAGTGCGCATCTGGCAGCGGCCGCAAGTGAAGATCGGCGGGCGCTATCAGATGGAGCACGGGTTTGTGCGCGTGACGCGCATGCG
>DATIYG010000273.1:0-5022 GCA_035517755.1 Rhizomicrobium sp.
ATGGGCCGACATCGCTGCCACAGCCGACGGTGACGCCCTCGGCGAGCGCGTTGCGAAACCCCTGTGCGGCCATCTGCATGCTTTCGGTGGGATCGGACTCGCCGCGGACGTAACCGCGGAAATATTCGCTGATCGCTTCGCTGACCGTGAGCGTCGGCAGCAACGCGACGCCCTTCTCGCGCATCAGCGCGAAGGTCTCGCGCGAACCGCCATAGCCATGCTCGATGGTCTGCACACCGGCGCGTGCCGCCCGCTGCATGGCTTCGTCCGTCATCGCGTGCACGGCAACCGGCCGGCCGAGATCGTGCGCGGTTCCGACCGCCGCGCGCAGTTCGGCTTCCGAGAAGGTCGGGCGTGTCTCGCCATTCGGACCGACGCGATAGTCGGCGTAGAGCTTGATCCAGTCCGCGCCGTGGGCGGCTTCGTGGCGGACGGCGAGGACGAGTTCGCCGATGCCGCTGGCTTCGGCCGCGCCTTGCGGAAAGCAGCAATCCGTTCGGTAGTTGCGCCGCGCCGGACCATAGCATCCGCTGGCGACGATCGCCCGGCCCGCCACGAACAGGCGCGGCCCTTCGACAATGCCTTCGTCGATCGCGCGTTTCAGCGCGACGTCCGCATATCCAGCACCTTCCGTGCCCAGATCGCGCAACGTGGTGAATCCGGCCTGAAGCGTTGCTTCGGCGTGACGCACGGCGCGGAAGCAGCGATAGGATTCGGACTCCTTCAGCACCTGATCGTCCCAGGATGTTTCATTGTAAGGATGCAGGAACAGGTGCGAGTGGATGTCCATCAGTCCCGGCAGGAGCATGGTGCCGGGAAGCTCGATGGGTTCGCTGTCTGCAATCGCACCGATCGACTGGCGGCTACCTGCATCGGCGATCCGGTTGCCGCGCACCAGCACCGCCCAGCCGCGATGGCTTTCGCCGTCGCTCCAGACCTGTTCGGGGAGAAGAAGGATAGGTTTGTCGCTCATGGCACAAAAAGAAAACGGGCGCCACGCTAGCGCATGACGCCCGCTGTTCCTACGCGAAAACGATCAGGCCGCGTAACCGATGACGGCCTTGGTCTCGAGGAATTCCTCGATGCCGAACTCGCCGCCCCATTCGCGGCCGTTGCCCGACTGCTTGTAGCCGCCGAACGGCACAGTGAAATCGACCGGCGCGCCGTTCAGATGCACGTTGCCGGTGCGCAGCTGCGACGCGACCTCGCGGGCCTTCTCGATGGTGCCGGCCTGGACATAGCCGGACAGGCCATAGAGCGAGTCGTTCGCCATCTCGATCGCCTGTGCTTCCGTGTCGTACGGGATCATGGCGAGCACCGGCCCGAAGATTTCCTCGCGCGCGATGGTCATGTCGTTGCGGCAATCGGTGAACAGCGTGGGCCGCACGTAGTAGCCGCGGTTCATCCCTTCCGGGCGGCCGGGCCCGCCGGTGGCAAGCTTGCCGCCTTCCTCGATGCCCTTCTTGATGAGGCCCTGGATCTTGTTGAACTGGGCTTCGCTCACCACGGGACCGATGCTGCCCGGCGAGCCGTCGCCGATCTTCACGTTCTCCATGGCCGCCTTGACCATGCCGGCGATCTCATCCTGCTTCTTGCGCGGCACGAACATGCGCGTTGGTGCATTGCAGGACTGGCCGGAATTGATCATCAGGCCGCCCATCTCGGCCTGCACGGCTTTGCCGAGATCGGCACCTTCCAGCACGATGTTGGCCGACTTGCCGCCCAGCTCCTGCGACACGCGCTTCACGGTGTCGGCGGCGGACTTCGCCACCTGGATTCCGGCGCGCGTCGATCCGGTGAACGACATCATGTCGATGTCCGGATGTTTCGACATGGCATCGCCGACCGTCGGGCCATCGCCGTTGACGAGATTGAACACGCCGGCGGGAACGCCCGCCGCATGCATCACTTCGGCGAAGATGATGCCGTTGAGCGGCGCCACTTCCGACGGCTTCAGCACCATGGTGCAACCCGCTGCCAGAGCCGGTGCGACTTTCGCCGCGATCTGGTTGATCGGCCAGTTCCACGGTGTGACGAGGCCGCACACGCCGACCGGTTCGTAGCGGATCATGTTCTTGCCGCGCTCGGCCTCGAAGTGGAAATCGGTGAGCGCCTGCAAGGTCGTGCCGATATGGCCCAGGGCCGCCGGCGCCTGTGCGGCTTTCGCAAGCCACATGGGTGCGCCCATCTCAAGGTGGATCGCCTCGGCGATATCGTCGAGGCGCTTCTGATAGGCGCCCATGATCGCCTGCAACAATTCGATGCGCTCGCGCTTGGAGGTACGCGAGAAGCTGCGGAACGCCTTCTTCGCGGCGGCAACCGCCTTGTCGACGTCGGCCTTGGAGCCGAGGCTGACGCGGGCGAACACCTCCTCCGTTGCCGGATTGACGACGTCTTCGGTCCGCGGCGTCACGGGATCGACCCATTTGCCATCGATATAGAATTGCAGCTTCTCGATCATTGTTTTCTCCCGGATCAGGCGTGTGGAATTTCGCTCGGTCCAACTATAGCCGAAGGCTGGACGCGCCGTCCAAACACTCTGAATGACCGAGGGAAATGCGCCGTTGCTGACGGGGAAGGCCGCTCGGCCGCAATTGACCAGTGAGGACACGCCTGTCTTTCAAGTGTGCCTTGCGGCAATCGGCGGCAGGCCTAGACTTTCCCGCGTCCAACCTTGGGAGGATCTCCATGCGCCTGATACTTGCCGCCGCTGCGTGCCTGCTACTCGGGGGAACGGCCGCTCAAGCCGATACCGCGGCGAACTGCGCTGCCGCCTGGAAGGGCATGACGCCGGCGCAACAAAAGGTCATGACGGAAGCCGCGTGGACCACAAAGTGCACCGCAACGGGCTACACGGTCCCGGCGAACGAAAGCCAGATACCGGCCGGCGCGACCGCCCTGTGCAAGGACAAGACCTACAGCATGTCGAAAGACGCAAAGGAACAATGCGTCGGGCATGGCGGAGTCGACCGCACGCTCTAGCCGGCGCGTCTGTCGCGAGTGCTAGTACGGTGAATTGACGACGACGTAACCGGTCCCTGACGGCTGATACCAGGCGCCGCCGCAATAGTAGTACGAGTATCCGCCGTAGAGCGTGGTCGAACACCCGGTCGGCAAGGTGGCGATGTAAGTCCCGACGACCGCCGCGCCTACGGCCGCACCGACGGCTGCCGCACCCCAGCCGTAACCGGGACCCCAATATCCGCCATGCCAGTGGCCATTGTTCCAATAACCGTTGTGCCAGTTGCCATTGCCGCCATTCCAATTGCCGTTGCCGCCGCCGTTCCAGTTGCCATTGCCGCTCGGATTCCAACGTCCGCCATTGGGACCACCGATGCCGGCGTTGGCGATCGGATTGCTGACGCCGGGGCGTCCGACTGTGCCGTTGCCGTTAAATCGTCCGCCGGCAGGACCGCCCAAACCGGCATTGGCGATGGGATTGCTGACGCCTGGGCGATTGCCGCGATTGCCAATGCCGCCGCGGTTGCCGAAGTGGCCGTTGTTTGCAAGCCCGCCGCGCGTTCCAAATCCGCCGCGATGGGCGACATGGCCGCGACTGCCAAATCCACCGCGGTGTCCGAAGCTCCCGCCGCGCATGCCGCCGCCACGCATTCCGCCGCCACGCATTCCACCACCACGTCCACCGCCGCGGCCGCCGCGCGCATCGGCAGAAATGTCGGCGATCGTCGACAGGGCGAAGATGGCGGCAAGAGTCGAGGCGAACAAACTCGTCCGACTGAACTTGAGTCTCAACATGTCAGCCTCCTTGGGCCGTTTGGCCCCTCCACGAGGCACGTGTCACTCGGTTCTCGCCGAACATCGTGTTAACTACAGTACGGCCGTTCAATTGGGCTTTCGTGCCATCGGATTGACTTACGTTGGAAGGAGTTGCGGATGGGACCATGCATCGTCACCGGCGGAGACGGCGCGCTGGGTGCGGTCGTCGTGCAGCGATTGCGCAAGGCCGGCGCGGCTGTGGCGGTCATCCAGCGGCATTCATCGCCAAAGCCTGACGGCCTGATCTTCGGCGGCATCGATCTTTCGGATGCGTCGGCCGCATCCCGCGCCATCGATGCGGCAGCAAACGCCCTCGGCGGGCTCTATGCACTGGTCAATGTCGCGGGCGCATTCCGCTGGGAAACCGTGGCGGATGGAAACATCGCGACGTGGAATTTCCTCTACGCGGCGAACGTAAAGACGGCGGTCAACGCCTCGCGCGCCGCCCTGCCGCATCTGGTGAAGAACGGCGGCGGCCGCATCGTCAACATCGGAGCCAATGCGGCAGCAAAAGCCGCCACCGGCATGGGGGCCTACGCCGCTTCGAAAGCGGGCGTTGCAAAATTCACCGAAGCGCTGGCGGACGAAGTGAAAGACAAGGCCATCACCGTGAATGCGGTGCTGCCCTCGATCATCGACACACCGGCCAACCGGGCCGACATCCCGAAGGCGGATTTCGGCAAATGGGTGAAGCCGGACGAGATCGCGGCGCTGATCGCCTTCCTGTTGTCCGAAGAAGCGCGGGCCATCACTGGCGCCCTGATCCCGATCACGGGCGGCCTCTAGGAGCGCCGGCTCGCGGTTCAAGGCCTGCGATTGCATGGGCCGGTTGTGACAGAGCGGTAGCGAAGCGGGAACTTTTCCATCAAAACACCAGTTTCCCCTTGGTGGCTTGGCGCGGGGCGTCGGGCGGCCTTTGCTCAGGGTGTCCTCATGAACCTCCACCAGTCCGTCGCGCCGGTTGCCAACGTGGAAGAAATGCAGGCCGCGCTGCTGGCGCGCTATCAGGCCCTGCGCGCGGCGACGGAGGGATTGGCGGCGCCGCTTTCGGCGGAAGACCAGAACCTGCAGCCGATGGCCGATGCCAGCCCCGTCAAATGGCATCGCGCCCACACCAGCTGGTTCTTCGAGACATTCGTGCTGAAGACAGTGCGCGGTTATGTCGAATTCGACCCGCACTACGCCTATCTGTTCAATTCCTACTATGGCGCGGTGGGCCCGCGGCACGCGCGGCCCGAACGCGGA
>DATIYG010000274.1:0-22604 GCA_035517755.1 Rhizomicrobium sp.
TGGAGAGCGCCAGCCCGTCGCCGTCCGCCACGATGGCGAGCGCGGCCTTCACATTGTCGAAATTGTAGAGCGGCTCGCCCATGCCCATCATCACCACATTGGTGAGGCGGCGATCGGCGCCGGTGGACGGCCAGTCGGAAAGCGCATCGCGGGCGATCATCACCTGGCCCACGATTTCCATCGGCGTGAGGTTGCGCACCAGCTTCTGCGTGCCGGTGTGGCAGAAGCGGCAGTTGAGCGTGCAGCCGACCTGGCTCGAGACACACAAAGTGCCGCGGCCAGGCTCGGGGATGAACACGGTCTCGAACTCCGCCCCGCCCTCGCCTCTCAACAGCCACTTGCGCGTGCCGTCTTCCGAGATCTGCTGAGTCACGATCTCCGGGCGCGCCAACGTGAACTGTTCGGCCAGCAGCGCGCGGAAATCCTTCGCCAGGCTGGTCATGACCGTGAAGTCGCGCGCGCCGTGAACATAGATCCAGTTCCACAGCTGGCGCGCGCGCATGCCGACGGCCTTCTCCGGCACGCCCGCCTCCGCAAGCGCCGCCTTCATCCCGTCAAAGGAGAGACCAATCAGCGATTTCGTTTCAGTCATCAGGGCATTCTATCTCGCGAATAGCGAGTGGCGAATAGCGAATGGATGCACCCTATTCGCCATTCCCTATTCGCTATTCGCTTATCTTTACATTCCGCAGGCCTGATGGGCCCGATCGATGGCATCGCCCACGCCGGCCAGCGAGTAGCTGTCCTTTGTCACCGTGCCGCGTTTGGAGGTGCCCGTGACAAGCGCGACACCGCCGCTGCGCATCTCGGCCAGCAGCTTGGCCTCATCGGCGGCATTGAGCGCCCAGGCCCCGCCGGCATTGTCCTGGTTCTTCGTGAAGAAGGTGAAGCGGTCGGCGCCGACCTGGACCGTCACCGGGCTGCCATCCTTGTACTGATAGCCGGGCACGACTTCCGGCTCCCCCTTTGCCTTGTGGCCGGGCCAGTCGTTCACCAGGAAGTAGACGGGATCGCGCTTGACCGATGCCGGGTCTTTCGATTTCGGCTCCGACAGGGCGTAGCAGACCTTGTTGTCGCCAAGCCCTCGCGTATACGCGCCCCAGTCCTTGAAGACGCCAAGCACGGAAGGTCCGCCATCCGATGGAGCCGCCCGCGCCGGAGCGGCAGCGGCATGGCTGTGCTTCGTCCTTGCCACGGCCATCGCTGGAAACAGGAGCAGAGAGGCAAGCAGCAGGCGCGGGAAAAGACGGATCATGTGCTCATGGCCTTGTTCGGGGGACGCGGGAGTTCAACAGAAAATCCCGGCTAATTTTGACACCGCCGGAAAAATAGACGGGACGCGGCGGCCTTGTCCATGGCCGATTAAGGCGGAACTTTGTTGGAAACCGCAAGGCGGCCAAGGCGTTATCAAATGCAGAGGGGGCTCTCTGACGGAGAGCCGACATGTTCAGCCGATTGATGGTTCTTGTGACATTGGCGATCGCACTGCTGCCCATTTGCGGCGACGGATCGGACGTCTAGGGGACGCCTTCTCGCGTGATGGCCTCTTCGACATCGCGCAACCGATCCTTGCCGAAATAGATCTCGTTTTCGACAAAGAAGGTCGGGATTCCGAAGGCACCACGCGCCACTGCGGCCTCGGTGTTTTCCATCAGCCTGGTCTTTACGTCCGGCTCCTGCGCACGCGCCAGAAGGCGATCCGCATCGAGGCCGGACTCCGTGAGGGCATCGCGAATGATGGAGGCCTCATCCATCTTCTTCGGTGCTTCCCACATGTGATGGAAGGCTGCCTCAGTGTATGGCGCGAGCACGCCGTCCATGTCGGCGGCCACCGCCATTCGCATGAGCATCAGCGTATTCACCGGGAAGTGCGGATTGAACTGGAACTGCGTGAGTCCGTGCCGCGCGATGAAGCGGCGCGTCTCCAGCATCTCGTAGTCCATCTTGTTCCGGATGCCGGCGAACGCGATCATCGGCGCCTTGTTGTTGGTCAGCTTGAAGATCCCGCCGAGCAGCACCGGCGTATATGTGAACTTTGCGCCGGTGCGTTTCTCAATGTCTGGAATGACCCTGTGGGCGAAGTAAGCGTTCGGGCTGCCGAAATCGAACAGGAATTCGACGCGCATCACCAGGGCTCCCGATAGGGCCGCAGGTCGAGCTCGAAGGTCCACGCATCGCGCTCCTGTGTGTGAAGATACCAATACGCCTCGGCCACGGATTGCGGATTCATCAGCTGATCGGGCTCGAGCTTCGCCACCGCCTCTTCGCCGCCACGCTGGCGGATGCGCTCGCGAACGAACGCCGTGTCGACACCGGCATCGATGATGAGATGCGCAACATGGATGTTCTTTGGTCCCAGCTCGCGCGCCATGCTTTGAGCCACGGCGCGCAGGCCGAATTTCGCGCTGGCAAAGGCGGCGTAGCCGATGCCGCCGCGCAAACTGGCCGTTGCGCCCGTGAACAGGATGGTGCCCTTGCCGTGCGGCAGCATGCGGCGGGCAGCCTCACGGCCGGTCAGGAAGCCGCCATAGCAGGCCATTTCCCACACCTTGCGAAACACACGCTCGGTGGTTTCCAGAATCGGGAAATTCACATTGGCGCCGGGATTGAAGATGCAGACTTCGAGCGGAGCATGGGCATCGGCCTCGGCGAGGAATGCGGTGACGTCCTCTTCCTTGCGGGCATCGAGGCCACGCGCGATGCATTCGCCGCCGGCCGCCTCGATCTCCTGCTTCAGATGTTGCAGCTTCTCCGCGGTCCGCCGGCCGGCAAAGATCGTATAGCCTTCGGCCGCGAAACGCTTGGCGATCGCGGCGCCGATGAAATCGCCGGCGCCGATCACCGCACAGGTGGCGTTCCGCTTCATCCTATTCCCTCAAGCCGTAGCCGATCGCGAACAGGCGCCACACGAGCAAGGACAGGATCACACCCATCAGAATCGTAAGGCCAGCCCCCAGCAGTTCCGGCGCTTCGGTGAAGCCGATCATCGAATGGCGAATCCCGTTGATGAAATAGAAGAACGGATTGCCCCAGGCAATCCACCGCACCATGGGCGGAAGCATCTTCACGGTGTTGAAGACGCCGCCGACGAACGACAGCGGCGTGATGAAGAAGATGTTGAGCATCGTCAGCTGCTCGAAATTCTTCGCCCACAGCCCGATGATGATGCCGAGCAGGCCGAAGATCACGGAAACCGCGACGATCCAGAACAGGAATTCGGCGAAGTTGGAGAGCGCAGTCGCGCCGAAGGCCATCCCGATCAGGAGAATGCCGATCCCGGTGACGACGGAACGCACCACCGTCATCGCCAGCAGCCCGACGATCATTTCCACATAGGAGAGCGGAGCGACGAGGGCTTCCTCGATGTAGCGCATGAAGCGCTGGAAGTAGATTTGCGAGGACGCCTGCAGGAAGGAGGCATTGATGATGTTCAGCATCAGGATGCCGGGCAGCACGAACTGGATGTATCGATGCCCGCCGATGGTCGAAATGCGGGTGCCGACCACATAGCCGAACACGAAGATGAACATGAGCGCCGAGATCCACGGTGCGATGAAGGCCTGCGTCGGCACGCGCATCAGGCGGGACATTTCGCGCCGGATGATCGTCCACAGCCCGATCCAGTTGATGCCCATGCGCTTGGCGGGAAGGTGCGCTGCGAAGTCGGTCATGCGGCTGCTCCGGCGGCGATGTGATCCGGCTCGGCTCCGGTTGCCGCCAGGTAGGCAGCTTCCAGCCCATCGCCGCGCAGGAAGTCCTCCTTCGGCCCCTCACGCACGATCTTGCCGCCGTCGATGATGGCAATGGTGCGGCACAAGCGCTCGACTTCCTCGAGATAGTGCGAGGTGAGCAGGATCGTCTTGCCGTCGCGGTTCAGTTCCTGAAGGTAGCGCCACAGGTCGCGCCGCAATTCGACATCCACGCCGGCGGTCGGCTCATCCAGGATCAACAGTTCGGGATCGTGCACCAGGGCGCGGGCCAGGATGACGCGCCGCTTCAAGCCTCCGGACAGCTCACGGAAACGTTTGTTGGCATGCGGACCGAGTTCAAACCGCTCGATCAGCTCGTCGACCCGGCGCTTTCGCAGAGCCGAATCCATGCCGAAATAGCCGCCCATCCAGTCGATGATCTGGGTGGTTGTCGCGAACACATCTACGTTGAATTCCTGCGGCGATAGACCCACCAGCCGCCGCGCTTCGCGATAGTCCTTCACCGCATCGATGCCGAAGATCTCGATCTTCCCGGAGGTCGGCTCGGCGATGCCGGTCATGCAGTGAATGGTCGTGGACTTGCCGGCGCCGTTGGGGCCCAGGAACCCGAAAAAGTCGCCCGGCTCGATCCGCATGGACAGGTCCTTCACGGCGACGGTGCCACCGCGATAGGTCTTGCAGAGATCGGAAATCAAAACGGCGGGCGTCATGTGCGGCGGAATATAGGGGTGAAATCGAAAAACAGAAGCGACAAATTCGCCCCTCCGCTATAAGGCACGGCCATGGAAAATCCGATCCTTGTCGAATTGACGCGCGGCGACCTCGTCGAAAGTGTCCACCGCGGTTCTGTTGCCGTTGCCCGGGCCGACGGCACCTTGCTGTTGTCACTGGGCGACGTGGAAACACCCGTCTATCCGCGCTCCTCGCTCAAACCCATCCAGGCGCTGCCGCTCATCGAATCCGGAGCGGCCGATGCGTTCGGGCTGAGCAGCGAGGAGATTGCACTGGCTTGTGCGTCGCATTCGGGCGAGCCGATGCACACGACACGGGTCGCCGCCTGGCTCAAGCGAATTGGACTCTCGGAAAACGATCTCGCCTGCGGACCGCACGATGTGCGCTACGAGCCGGTCTGGCACCAGATGATCCGCAACGGCGAAAAGCCGACGCGCATCCATAACAACTGCTCCGGAAAGCATACAGGGTTCCTGACCGTGGCGCGGCACTGGGATATCGCGACCAAAGGCTATGAGCGGCATGATCATCCCGTGCAGCAAGCCGTGGCAAAAGCGCTCGCCGAACTCACCCGCCTGTCCGGGGAAATTCCGTGGGGCATTGACGGCTGCGCAGCGCCGAACTTCGCTGTGCCACTGACGGACTTCGCGCGCGCGCTGGCGGAGTTTGCCGATCCGCGATCTCTGTCCGCGGCACGTGGCGCCACCGTCCGGCGCATCGTCTCGGCAATGACGGCACATCCCGAGCTCGTTGCCGGAACGGACCGCAGCGACACCATCCTGATGCGCGCGGCGCAGGGCCGTGCCGCAACCAAAGCCGGTGCCGAAGGGTACTACGCGGCCATCGTTCCGGAGCGCGGGCTCGGCATTGCCCTGAAAATCGAGGACGGCGCGGGTCGCGCGTCCGAGACAGCCATTGCCGCAGTGCTGGATGCACTTGGCCTGCTGGGAGACGGCGCGCGAGCGCAACATCTCCTTGTTGCGCCGATCACCAACACACGCGGCGCGACCGTCGGCGAGCGCAGGCCTTCGGCCTTGCTCAGGGACGCAGCGACACGCTTGCGCTAGTGCGATGCAGCCGCTGCCGCCTCATCGGCCTTCTCCATCGCCGGCGTGTAGGCTTCCACCGACCTGATCGTGCATCGATTGCCGGCGCCGAAGCCGCGATGGACCACGACATCGCCCCGGCTCAGGCAGCCAAGTTGCGTGCCGCCGCGTGACTGGAAGCCCAGCCCGACATTGAAATTGAGGCCGGGACACGGTCCCATCAATGTCACACGAAACTTGCGATGCGTGAGATCTTCAACGATCAGCGTGCGCTTGTCGGGAAGCACGCTCCAGTTATAGATCCGGGCCATCATCAGACAGGCCCGCGCCGGTTGCGATGATGGCTGGGCCTGTGCGCTGCCAAGCGTCATCGACAACGCAGCCGCAGCGACTGCGAGTCTACCTACCATGATACGCTCCGATCCTAGTGAGAAGCCGCCTTGGCAGCCGCGTCCGCCTTCTCCATGTCCGGCGTATAGTTCGTGATGGTGGCGATCGGGCAACGCTGCGGTCCTGTGCCGGTCTGGTTGATAAGGACATCGTCGCCAGGATCCATGCAGCTCAAGCTGGTCGATCCTCGCGACTTGAAACCGACACGTTCCTTGAACTGCAGGCCTTCGCAATATCCCATAAGGCCGACACGGAACTTCCTGTGCCAATTGTCCTCGACAATGAGTGTCTTATTGTCGAGCGCTTTCCAATTATAGATTTGGCCGAAGCGCAGGCAGGCCCGCGTTCCGAACGCCGCACGGGGTGGCCCCGGCTGGGCAATTGCAGACGTCGAAATGAGTGCGGCAATGCCGGCAGCTACAAATAGGGTCGTCTTCATGGCACCGATCCTTCTGGAGAGGCACCCTCCAATTGACAGTATAGCCCATCCCTCGGCAGGTAGTTCACCATTTTCGCGTGATCGGTCCGAAGGGACATTGGAGAACTGTCATGAAAGCCGCGCTTTGCACCCACTACGGCCCGCCTGAAGAGCTTGAGATCAAAGACATTCCGGCTCCCAAACCGGATAAGGGCCAGGTCGTGATTGCGGTCCGGGCGTGCGGGGTGAACTTCCCGGACGTGCTGCTGGTGCAGGACAAATACCAGTTCAAGCCCGCCCTGCCCTTCGCGCCTGGGGGAGAGATCGCCGGCACGGTGAAGGCGATCGGCGAAGGTGTGACGGGATTCAAGATCGGCGACCGGGTGGCGGCTTCCATCGGCAGCGGCGGCTTCGTCGAGGAAGTTGCGGCCGATGCGCGGCGGTGTCTTCACGTTCCCGGCAATGTCGATTTCGAGACAGCCTCCAGTTTCATCGTGACTTATGGAACGTCGTGGCATGCACTGGTCGACCGCGCGAACCTGAAGCCGGGCGAAACTCTTGTGGTGCTTGGCGCGGCCGGCGGCGTGGGATTGTCGGCCGTCGAAATCGGCAAGGCGCTCGGCGCGCGCGTGATTGCGGGTGCGTCTTCCCAGGAGAAGGTCGACCTCGCGAAGGCGCACGGCGCCGACGACGGCTTCGTCTATCCGCGCACGCCGCTGTCGCGCGATCAGCAGAAGGCGATGTCGGAAGACATCAAGCGGCTGACCGGCGGACAAGGCGCCGATGTGCTCTACGATCCGGTCGGCGACGACTACGCCGAGCCAGCGCTGCGAGCCATGAACTGGAACGGCCGCTATCTCGTCATCGGATTTGCCGCGGGCAACATTCCACGCGTTCCGCTGAACCTCACGCTGCTCAAAGGCAGTCAGATCGTCGGCGTGTTCTGGGGCGCTTCCACCATGCGCGATCCGAAACATGCGCGCGAAAGCCTCGAGAAGCTGCTGGCGATGATCGCTGACGGCAAGCTGAAGCCGCACATCTCGGCACGGTTTCCGCTCGAACGCGCCGGCGAAGCGATTCGCATGCTGATGGACCGCAAGGCGCAGGGCAAAGTCGTGGTGACGATGGGCTAGGGCAGGTAATCCATGAGCGCGCCGAATTCGTTTCTGACACTGCTTCTGTTCGTTTTGTTTCCGGCTGCGGCTCTTGCCCAAGATCCCTATGCCGGCATTCACACGGTAGGCATCGTGTCGGCTATCGGCGATAGACTGGAATTCGCGGACACGGGCTTTTCGTGGACGGGCGGCGACGGGCCTGCTGCTGCAGATATTGGCGCGTGGAATATTGATCAATGGACCGTACAGCAAATCGCAAATGCACTCGGGAACCGATTTGTGGTGCAGCCAGTTCAGGTCAATCTTGCACCATTGTATTCGTGTAACGGTCGCCAGCAGTGCGAGACCGTGATGCCGCGCGGGGGCGATGTGGATGCATACATCGTCGCGTTCAAGGCCGTCGCTGCCGATCCTCTCGGTGGCCGCTCGGACATTCGCGGCATCGGGCTTTACCACCATCCGGGGTTTCTTGGGGTGGGAGAGATAGATTCGGTCTACGCGATTTATGCCATCGCTGTGGTCGATGCCAAGACTGGGACGATCATCGATTACGGCACCGCAAGGCTGGATGACGAACACGCCTTTGGCGAACACTTTAACCCGATCGAACGCGTACCTGATTCTATCTGGCCCGATTCTCCGCCTCAGCTCTCAGCCGAGCAGCAGTTGACTGTCAGGAATGCGGCCAAACGATTGATCGCGACAACTGTCCACCACGCGCTCGCAAACGCGAACATCGTGAAATAGTCAGCCGAACTCCGACCAGACAAGCAGGCCTACCGTGACCGTCATCAGCAGCGCGGCCAGCCATCCGAGAAGCTTCAGCCACGCCGGGACGCTCAGCTTGTTCTCGCCCCTGCCTGACACGACCAGCATCATGGCGATCATGACAGGCACGGCGACAAACCCGTTGATCACTGCGGTCCAGAACAGCATTGCGATCGGATCGAGGTTGGTGAGAGTCAATCCTGCGCCGGCCAACGTCGCGGCACTGACGATGGAATAGAACCCGATCGCGCGATTTGCCGGCAGCTCCAGACTCCCACGCATACGGAAGCCTTCCGCCACAGCATAAGCCGCCGACCCGGCAAGCACCGGCACCGCCAACAATCCGGTGCCGACAATGCCACCCGCGAACAGCGCAAAGGTAAAGTCCCCGGCAATCGGCCTCAGCGCCTCCGCTGCCTGGCTGGCAGTCTGGATATGCGTCAACCCGTGTGCGTGCAGCGTCGCCGCGGTCGTAACGATGATGAAGAACGAAATCAGGTTCGATACGACCATACCTGTCCAGGTGTCGAACGAAACATGACGAAAAGCGGCCGCGCTCAATGGCTGCGAACCGCCTCGTCTTCGATGGCTGAGGTTCGATTCCTCGGCCTCCTGGGATGCCTGCCAGAAGAAGAGATAGGGGCTGATCGTCGTGCCGAACACGGCGACGATCATGAGCAGCATGTCCTTGGACAGCTGAAGGTTTGGAAACACTGTGCCCGCCACCACCGCGAGCCACGGCACGTGAATCGAAAATGCCGTTGCGACATAGGCGAACAACACAATTGTCAGGAATTTCAGATAACCGGCGTAGCGGTGATAGGGGATGAAGACCTCCGCGATCAGACTAACCAATCCGAACGCGACGGCATACGCGACCGCAGGACCTCCAATGACCAGCCGCAACCCCTCACCCATGGCGGCCAGATCGGCTGCGATGTTGATGGTGTTGGCAATCACCAGTAGTGCCACGAGCCCAAGCACGATGGATCGCGGCAGTTGCTTCGCGATGTTGCGCGTCAGGCCGGCCCCTGTCTCCCAACCGATGACGGCGCTGATGATCTGGATCGCGGCCATGAACGGCAGTGTCAGCAGCATCGTCCAAGTGAGGGCGTAGCCGAACTGCGCACCGGCCTGGCTGTAAGTCGCGATGCCGGAGGGATCGTCATCCGCGGCGCCCGTTACGAGGCCCGGCCCGAGCGCCTTCCAGAGCTGCCGCAATCCTGTTTTCATGCCCCGCGACCGCTTGTTCGCCACCGCTCCAGTACCTACCCTGCAACGAACGTGAAAGGAACGATGCATGTCGGTTCTCGGCTGGATATTTCTGGGATTGTTGAGCGGGTTCATCGCCAGCAAGGCGGTCAGTGGTCAAGGTTCGGGCTGCCTTCCGGACATCGCGCTGGGCCTGCTGGGCGCTGTGGTGGGCGGCGGATTGTTCTCGCTCCTGGGACATCACAGCCCGATGGAATTCAGCTTCACGTCCCTGCTGATCTCGGTAATTGGCGCGGTGATCGTGCTGGTGATCTGGCACGCCATTACCGGACGTCGCGGACTGCACTAAATGCCGGAAGAATTCGGCTTCACGTTCCGCGGCGAACGCGTTTCGCCCGACAAATTTCGCCCGGAATATATCTCTGAATTTCAGCATGTTTTGCAGACCTATGCGCCTAACGCCACAACGTTCCTTGAATGGGGCAGCGGACTCACGACGCAGATGATCGCAGCGCACGCCGGACGAATTCCGGGGGCTGAACTGTTCCTGACGATCGATGCGAAGCCGGATTACCAGCGCGCGATCTTTGCCGAACGGGAGAGGCCCGCTTTCCTTCGCGAGGTCGCACTGGACCTCACGGGGCCGCAATCGATGGCGCCGGAGCTGCCCTATTCGACCTACCCGCTTGGTCTGAATCGCAAGTTCGATTTCATCTTCATCGACGGGCGGCGGCGCGTGGAATGTGCGTTTGTTGCGATGCTCTTGTGTCACGAGCGCACCATCGTCGCGATGCACGATTATCGCCGCATCCGATATCAACCGATCCGCGCACTGTTCGGCATCATCGAGGACGGCCCCGAATTTCGCGTCATGCGCCCGCGGGACTCTGTGGCCTCCGCAATCGCTCCGGCTCTGTCTGACGTGCAATCCAGCATGACCACGTGATCAGCCCGTCGGCACGTCGCCATTATGCGTCGCGCAGTCCGCTTGCCTGCGCAAAAATTGCCGTTCATCCTGATTGGCCGCTGGGGGCAGCGGCGTCTGGAGGGGCATCCATGTTGCGGAAATTCGGTGCGCTGACAGCAGCGCTGGCGATCATGTTCGTCTCAACCCATGCGATTGCGCATGGCGGCGGCGGTGGGGGCGGCGGCGGCCACGGTGGTGGCGGACATGGCGGCGGCTACTATTACGTTCCCATCTACGGCGGCACAGCGCCGGCTGTCGTTCCGGCCGCCAGGGTCGGCGACACCTCCGGCATCAAGACGGTCGCCATCATCTCATCGGTCGGCGAGAAGGTGACGCTGGGCGTGACCGCCCTGTTCGCATTGCACAAGGACATCGACGTCTCCGACTGGAAGCTGGACGACACGATCGAGTCCACGGTTGCGCAATATCTTTCGTCCAAATTCACGATCAAGAATGTGCCGCACGATCCTGCGGCATTGGCGGCCATTTCCAACAACCATTTCGACACCGATTCGGCAAAGCCGGTGCAGGACTACCTTGCCGCGCTTCCGTCACAGGGTGTTGACGCGTTCGTGGTCATCCGGGCGGACTCGGAAGGCGAAGCACCGCCGACCGGCGGACTATCCGTCGATTCCGGCGGCGGATTCTTCGTCCACCCGGCCGAGGTCGCCAACTACGAATTCGACATGGTGGACGCGCATACCTTCAAGGTCATCAGCCATGCCTTCTCGCGCATCCAGCTTCGCGGGGGGACCGGCGCCTCCTTTGCCGCACTCAATGCGCCCGTTGAAGTCGCGAGCCTGGATGCCAAGAGCGTGCCGACCGACGCGCAGCGCGCCAAGATGAAGACGGAATTCACCAAGCTGATGGCGCTGTCGCTTCTCGAAACCATCCGTTCGCTCAATCTGGGCGTACCGCTTCCGGATGTCGGCGGGCGGATCATCGCACCCACGCCGGCCGGGAAAGCGGTGTTGCCGAAGGTGAAGACTGTCGCGGTCGTCTCGGCCATCGGCGATTCGTTCGGCGTTATCGAGATGGACCCGTGGGGCGCCATTGCCCATGAGAATTTCGTTCCGGTCGCCGACTGGCAAATCGACTCCCGTGTCGAAGGCGCCATGCGCGCCGCGCTGAGCAAGCGTTTTGTCGTCAAGGACGCGGCCGCCGATCGTGCGCAGCTGTCTCAGGCCCGCATCAATTTCACGGCCGGTGCGGACAATGGACCGCTGCCGGGACTGCAAGTCTCCAAAGACATCGACATGTACCTGGTCGCCTTGAAGCACGCAGCGCCCTACAACAGTCCGCGTTGCATGGGGCTGGGTGTCTATGGCTCAAAGGGCTTGTTCAGCAGCAATGCCACGGCGTACGCCTGCTACGATTTCGTTCTCGTCGATGGTCGCACTCTGAAGCCGGTCTTCGCGGCTTTTGGAACACTGAGCCCGAAATGGCCGGTGGTCGTGCCGATGCAGCCGGTTGACGGCGCGTTGTGGCCCAAAACTCCAGAGCTTTCACCGGAACAGAACGATAAGCTGCGTGCCATCCTCACCTCTTATTTGGACGACAGCGTGCCGGAAATGATGCTTCGCCTCGGCCTCACTGACATGACGATCAACTACATCCCCGGTGTAAAGGCCGACAGCGAGGAGACGAGCGCGGTTGCGACCGCCCCCGCTGCAGGCGATTCCGGTGCCCAAGGTTCACCCGCGACGGCTCCAAAGCAGTGACGATCGGCCGGCGTTAGGCCGCAGTGCCGCCGACCGTCAGTCCGTCGATCCGCAAGGTGGGCTGGCCGACGCCGACCGGCACGGATTGTCCGCTCTTGCCACAGATGCCGATGCCGGAATCGAGCTTCATGTCGTTGCCGATCATCTTCACGTGTTTCAGCGCCACCGGTCCGTCGCCGATCAAGGTTGCGCCCTTGATCGCCGGACCAACCCTGCCGTTCTCGATCAGATAAGCCTCGGTGCAGGAGAACACGAACTTTCCGTTGGTGATGTCCACTTCGCCGCCGCCGAATTGCACGGCGTAGATGCCGCGATCCACGCTTGAGAGAATTTCCTCTGGCGGCGTCGATCCGCCCAGCATGAAAGTGTTCGTCATGCGCGGCATCACCGAGCAGGAGAAGGATTGCCGCCTGCCATTGCCGGTCGGTTTCATGCCCATCAGCCGCGCGTTCTGGCGATCCTGCATGTAGCCTTTGAGGATACCATCCTCGATCAGGACGGTGCGCCCGGTCGGCGTGCCTTCGTCGTCGATCGTAAGGGAGCCGCGGCGGTTGGCGATGGTGCCGTCGTCCACCACGGTCACGCCGGGTGCGGCCACGCGCTCGCCGAGCAGGCCGGCGAAGGCGCTCGTCTTCTTGCGGTTGAAATCGCCTTCGAGACCGTGGCCGATGGCTTCGTGCAGCAGCACGCCCGGCCAGCCGGGACCGAGCACCACGGGCATTTCGCCTGCGGGCGCCGGAACCGATTCCAGATTCACCAGCGCCTGGCGCAGCGCCTCGTCCACAGCGCCGCGCCAGAATTTCGCATCGAGATAAGACTCGTAACTCTCGCGGCCGCCGCCGCCGTGATACCCGGCTTCCTGGCGTCCGTTCTCTTCGACCACAACGGAAACATTCAGGCGCACCAGCGGGCGGGTGTCGCGATACACTTCGCCGCCCGAACGCATGATCTCCACATTCTGCCATTCGCCGGCGATGGAGCACGACACTTGCTTCACGCGCGGATCCTTGCTGCGAGCGTAGGCGTTCACTTCGCCCAGCAGTTTCACCTTCTTCTCGAAATTGGCCGAGCCGAGCGGATCGAGGTCAGAATAGAGCTTGCGGTTGGTACGGGCTGGCGGCAGCGCGACGGTTCCGGAATGTCCGCGTGTCACGGCCTGCACGGTTTGTCCCGCGCGGCGGATGGCGTCTTCGGAGAGTTCGGTTGCGTGCGCATAGCCTGTCGCTTCGCCGGAGACGGCGCGCAGGCCGAAGCCTTGCGTCGTGTCGAACGTCGCAGCCTTCAGGCGGCCGTCATCGAAGGCGAACATCTCGCTGGTGCGATGCTCGAGGAACAGCTCGCCGTCATCGGCGCCCTTGAGCGAGTCGTCGACCAGGCTCTGCACCCGGTCCCGGTCCATCCCCTCTTCGCCGAAGAAAATGTCAGATGACATGGCAGCCAAACTCCTGATCGCCTGCTCGTGAAACAGATAACACACAACACATATGGGCGGGCGGCGTCCAAAATCCATTTCGCCCTGAATCGTCCGAGGCTTGGGTCCTCCGGAACTCCCGAATCCCCCGTGCCATAAGGTCGCAATGACTTAAGGGGCTTAACCGCCCTAAATCGCGGCCGGATTCTGGGGAAAGCGGGCGATTCTCTCGCCCGCCGATCATTTGCGAGGACGCCCGATGCGATCGGCCATTTTTCGAGCGAGGACTTTGGCAGCCGGCGCGTTCGCGGCCGCGACCCTGTGGGCCGGAAGCGCGTTCGCACTGCCCTACGACTGGCAGCTGAACTTCCAGCCTGCCGTCACTCCCGTGATGGAGCGCATCGAGGAGTTCCACAACCTCCTGCTCTGGCTCATCACGGCCATTTCGCTGTTCGTGCTCGCGCTGCTGCTGTGGATCATGGTGCGCTACAACAAGCGGGCCAACCCGGTGCCCAGCAAGACGGCGCACAACACGCTCCTCGAAGTGGTTTGGACGGTCGTGCCGGTGGTCATCCTCGTCGTTATCGCCATCCCCTCGTTCAAGCTGCTCTATTTCGAAGCCGAGATGCCGAAGCCGGATGTCACCATCGAGGCCATCGGCAAGCAGTGGTTCTGGACCTATCAGTATCCCAAGGCAGGCAACTTCCAGTTCGACTCGCTTGGCCTTTCCGATGCCGAAGTCGACAAGCGAGGCGAACCGAACCTCCGTCTCTTCGCCGTCGACAACCCGATCGTGGTGCCGGTGAACAAGGTGGTGCAGGTACTAACGACCGGCGCCGACGTCATTCACTCCTGGGCCGTCCCGCAGTTCGGCGTAAAGATGGACGCTGTGCCGGGCCGCATCAATTCCACCTGGTTCAAGGCGACCAAGATCGGCACCTATTACGGCCAATGCTCGGAACTCTGCGGCGCGCGCCACGCTTACATGCCGATTGAAGTTCATGTGGTGAGCCAGGCCGACTACGATGCCTGGATTGCAGGCGCCAAGAAGAAGTTCGCCAAAGCCGACGATTCCATGCGCGTCGCAGCGCTTTCGAAATAGGACACGCACCCATGGCCGATATCGCCCACGCCCACGACGCTCATGACGATCATCCGCACGGCTGGCGCCGCTACGTCTATTCGACGAACCATAAGGACATCGGCACGATGTACCTTATCTTCGCGATCTGCATGGGGATCGTGGGCGCGTCGCTGTCGGTGCTGATGCGCCTCGAACTGATGCATCCCGGCCTGCAGTACTTCAAGGATCCGCACACTTTCAACGTGCTGGTCACCGGCCACGGCCTGATCATGGTGTTCTTCATGATCATGCCGGCGATGATCGGCGGCTTCGGCAATTGGCTGGTGCCGCTGATGATCGGCGCCCCGGACATGGCGTTCCCGCGCCTGAACAACATCTCGTTCTGGCTGCTGCCGTTCTCGGCCATCTTCCTCATTTCCTCGATGTTCGTTGAAGGCGACAGCGGCGGGACCGGTGTCGGCGGCGGCTGGACCTTGTACGCGCCGCTCTCGACCTACGGCTCGCCCGGACCGGCGATGGATTTCGCCATCTTCTCGCTGCACATCGCGGGTGCCTCGTCGATCCTCTCGGCGATCAACTTCATCACCACCATTTTCAACATGCGTGCGCCGGGCATGACGTTGCACAAGATGCCGCTGTTCGTATGGTCGATCCTGGTGACGGCATTCCTGCTGCTCCTGTCGCTGCCGGTGCTCGCCGGCGCGATCACCATGCTGCTGGCCGACCGCCATTTCGGCACGGCGTTCTTCAATCCGGCCGGCGGCGGCGATCCGATCCTCTACCAGCACCTGTTCTGGTTCTTCGGACACCCGGAAGTGTACATCCTGATCCTGCCGGGTTTCGGCATGGTCAGCCACGTCATCTCGACCTTCTCGAAGAAGCCCGTGTTCGGCTATCTCGGCATGGCCTACGCGATGGTGGCGATCGGCTTCATCGGCTTCATGGTGTGGGCGCACCACATGTACACGGTGGGCCTGACGGTCGATACCAAGGCCTATTTCGTCTTCGCCACCATGGTCATCGCGGTGCCCACGGGCATCAAGATCTTCTCGTGGATCGCGACGATGTGGGGCGGCAGCCTGGAGTTCAAGACACCGATGCTGTGGGCGATGGGCTTCATCTTCCTGTTCACGGTCGGCGGCGTCACCGGCGTCGTGCTCGCCAATGCCGGCGTCGACGTATCCTTGCAGGACACCTATTACGTGGTGGCACACTTCCACTATGTGCTCAGCCTCGGCGCCGTGTTCACGATCTTCGCCGGCTGGTACTTCTGGTTCCCCAAGATCACCGGCTACACCTACAATGAGACGCTGGCGAAAGCCCATTTCTGGATCACGTTCATCGGCGTGAACCTCGCGTTCTTCCCGCAGCACTTCCTCGGTCTTGCGGGCATGCCGCGTCGCATCGCGGACTACAACCCGGCCTATGCGGGATGGAACTACGTCTCCTCGATCGGCGCGCTGATCGCATTCGTTGGACTTGGCATGTTCCTCATCACGATGGCGGAAGCGCTGCTCAGAAAGCGCCGCGCCGGCGACAATCCGTGGGGTGTCGGCGCCACCACGCTCGAATGGACCCTGCCCTCGCCGCCACCGTTCCACACCTACAACGAGCTGCCGCGCATCGCGCCAGGCGGAATGCACTGACGCATGGCATTGGTCGACACATACGGGCCTGAACAGCGCATCGCCTCGGTGGGCGATTTCTTCGCGCTGTTGAAGCCGCGCGTGATGTCGCTCGTGGTGTTCACGGGTTTTGCGGGAATTGTCGTCGCACCCGGCCATGTGCATCCGCTGGTGGCGTTCACGGCCATCCTCTGCATCGCACTCGGCGCAGGCGCATCCGGCGCGCTCAACATGGCTTATGATGCCGACATCGACGTGCACATGGCGCGCACTGCGGCGCGGCCGGTACCACTGGGCCGCATCGCACGCTCCGATGCCCTTGCATTCGGCTGGTGGCTCGCCGCTGCGTCGGTTGCGATGATGGCTTTGTTCGTCAATCCGCTGGCTGCCGCGCTGCTTGCGTTCACCATCCTCTTCTACGTTGTCGTCTACACGCTGTGGCTGAAGCGGCGCACGGCACAGAACATCGTGATCGGCGGATTGGCCGGCGCGCTGCCGCCGGCCATCGGCTGGGCCGCAGTGACCGGATCGCTGACCTTGGCGCCGATCGTGCTTGTCGCCATCACCTTCCTGTGGACGCCGCCGCATTTCTGGGCGCTGGCGCTCTACCGCTGCGAGGACTATGCACGCGCAGGCGTTCCGATGCTGCCTGTCGTGAAAGGCAAGGACGCGACGCGCAAGCAGATCCTCGCTTACACGGCGGCGCTGGTTCCCGTCGGGCTGACGCCCGCGCTGATCGGCCTGGCCGGGCCGCTCTACGCCGCCATCGCCGCCCTGTTCGGCGGCTGGATGGTGTTCGAGGCCGTGCTCGTGTCGCGAGAAACCGATACGGTGAAAGAACCGGCGGCGCGCCGCCTGTTCGGGGTGTCGATCCTTTATCTGTTCGTGCTGTTCGCCGCCCTCATTCTCGAGCGGCTGATCGGCATCGCGCCGTTCGGCGCGCATGTGTTCGGCGCCTGGATGTGAGGCGATGGCGGATGAGGATGCAGAAGCGAGGAACGCGAGGGTCCGGCGGATGCGCAACATCGCCATCGGGCTCATCCTCGGCGGCATCGTGTTGTTGTTTTTCGTGATGACGATCGTCCGGCTGGGAATCCGGTTCGGCTGATCGAGAGGGGCAGAAGAGGTCAAAGGTCATGGCGCACGCAGAGGTCAAGCATCCCTATCATCTGGTGACTCCGAGCCCATGGCCGATCGTCGGCTCCATTGGCGCCTTCCTCATGCTGGGCGGCGCGGTGTTCTGGATGAATTCCAACGCCGCGAAATTCTTCGGGCCGCTGGCGGGCCAGCCTTACGTGTTCATCGTCGGCTTCGTGCTGGTGCTCTACACGATGGCCGGCTGGTGGCGCGACGTGGTTCGCGAAAGCGTGGTGCTCAAGGAGCACTCGCCCGTCACCAAGCTCGGCATGCGCTTCGGCATGGTGCTGTTCATCGCCTCCGAAGTGATGTTCTTCCTCGCCTGGTTCTGGGCATATTTCAATTTCAAGCTGTTCCCGAATGATGTGTCGATCGGGCAATGGCCGCCGGCCGGAATCATTACGCTCGATCCGTGGCACTTCCCGCTGCTCAACACGCTGATCCTGCTGACATCGGGCACGACCGTCACCTGGGCGCACCACGCCATCCAGCACGGCGACCGCAAGGGCGCGGTGCAGGGTCTGCTGCTCACGGTCCTGCTTGGCCTCTCGTTCACGGCCGTGCAGGCCTATGAGTACAGCCACGCGCCGTTCACCTTCGGATTCAATCACCTGGCCGTCGCGCCGTTCACCGATCCCGCGCACGTGAATCTCGCGGTGGGTGCCGGCAATTTTGAGGCCATCTACGGCTCGACCTTCTTCATGGCGACCGGCTTCCACGGCATGCACGTGATCATCGGAACGATCTTCCTGATCGTGTGCCTGTTCCGCGCGATGGCGGGGCAGTTCACGCCCGAACGCCACTTCGGATTCGAGGCTGCGGCCTGGTACTGGCACTTCGTCGACGTGGTGTGGCTGTTCCTGTTCTCCTGCATCTATGTGTGGGGCGCCGGCGCAATCACGCAGGCCTGAGTGGCGGTGGCGTCGCACCGCGAATTCCGCGCCGCTCTTCTCGGCAAGTGTCCGCGGTGCGGCAACGGCTCGCTGTTCGACGGGTATCTCACGGTCGCCAGGCGGTGCACGGCCTGCGGTCTCGACTACGCCGACTTCGATCCCGGCGACGGCCCGGCCGTGTTCGTCATCCTCATCGCGGGATTCATCGTCTGCGGCGCGGCGCTGATCGTGGAGGTGAAATATTCGCCACCCTACTGGGTGCACGCGATGCTCTGGATCCCGTTGATCGCCATCGTCGTGCTGGGCGGGCTGCGCCTGGTGAAATCGACGCTTCTCACCCTGCAATACAAGCACAAGGCCGGCGAAGGGCGGCTGATCGAATAACCTCGGGAATCCCGGCGCTATGACTCGCGGCAGTTTTCCGCGTAGGTCGCGCCCTTCGGCTCAAGGATGCAGCCTTCGCTCTCGAACGGACCGACCAGCAGCCTGTGACCTTGCGTGGTCAGGAACAGCGCGTAGCGGGTGAGCGGCAGGCGGCGATGAACCAGAGCGGGCTCGCCGCCGCTCTTGTCGGACGGTCCGTTGAAGATCACCAGCACGCCGGGCTCGGCCGACGCCCCCCTGTCCGCCAGCATCACCGCGAAATCCTCGATGCCGTCACCGTTGAGATCGGCCACCGTGACGTAAGGGTGGTAATCGGGAATGCCCTTCGACCATACGCCAGCCTTGCGCAGGCGCTGGATATGGTCATCGCAGCCGCATTCGGCTTCGGACGGCACGCGCAGCTCGGGATGATCGTCCAGCCAGTCGGACAGGCGCTGCTTCTCGGCATCGTTCAGCAGCGGCAGGGCGGCAACATCCGGATTTTCGTGCCGGAACAGGGCGCACGACGCAAGCAACGCCACCAGCAGCGCTGACATGCCGGCAGGAACGGCCCTGCGGCAAAATCTTGCGAGGCGCATTCCTTGTCCCCGATCCCCTCTGGCTCACGCTATCATCGGCGCGATTTGCAGACCAACCCGAATATGGCCCTTCATTTTCGTCCCCTCTGGCGATTCACACTCTTCATGCTGGCGCTGTTCGCGAGCTTCACGGCGCTGGGCGTGTGGCAGCTCCAGCGGCTACAATGGAAACTGGGTCTCATTGCCCAGGTGAATGCGAACCTGCATGCGCCGCCGATTTCGTCAGCCGAAGCATTCCGGCTTGGCGCGAAGGGCGCGCAATATCATCGCGTGGCACTCGCAGGCCGCTTTGACAACAGCAAAGAAACCTACGTCTACACCACGAACGCTGCCGGCGATCCGGTCTATCATGTGATCGCGCCGTTCACACTGGATGACGGCCGCGCGCTGATGGTGGATCGCGGCGCAGTGCCGGAACGCTTGCGTGATCCGCAAACGCGAGCTGCGGGCCAGCGCAACGGCGAGCAGCACGTTGCTGGGGTCTGGCGCGTTCCCGACGCGCGCGGCTACTTCACGCCGCCGCCGGATCTCGCGCACCGCATCTGGTTCTCGCGCGATGTGTCGGCGATGGCGAAGCTCGATGGCGTGAAACTGTCAGCGCCCGTCATCGTGGAAGCCGATGCGGCGCCCAATCCCGGCGGCTGGCCGAAAGGCGGACAGACCGTCGTCACCTTCCGCAACGATCACCTGCAATACGCCATCACCTGGTTTGCGATGGCGGCCATCGTGTTCTTCGGCTGGATCGCGTTCCACGTGTCGAAGGGAAGGATCGCGCGGCGTTGAAATAGAATGGTCGTTCCGCTTCCTCACTTTGTGGGGGAAGCTGCCAGCATCCGATGAATGAAGGGGATGTTGGTCGCGAGCACCCCACGTCAGCACAAATCGCGTCTTACCCATATCGCAATTTGCAGGCCAGGATGAACGTGCTGAGTGCGATCGTCACCGCGTTCGGCAGGATGATCGCCACATCGCGCAGCAGAATCCCATAGGCGAGCCACAGCGTGCAGCCAAGCGTAAACACCAGGAACATGCCCAGCGAAAGATCAGCCGTATGGCGCGTGCGCCATGTCTTGATCACCTGCGGCAGGAACGAGACGGTCGTGCAGAACCCGGCCAAAAGACCGATTGCGGTAACTGCACTCATCGGACCCCTACCCCTTCGCGCTGCGCCAACTTGCTGACAGTGCAGGCCGTTTTCAACCAGTCCCCCAGCCGGCGCCGGACTGGGCGGCATACGCAGGTTACGCTAAAGTCTCCCATTCTCTGGGAGGGGTGTCTCATGAAATTCGTTCTTCTTCTTGTCGGGCTGATCGCCATCGCGGTCGGCCTGCTGTGGATCGGGCAAGGCACGGGTTACGTGCAGTGGCCGGCATCGAGCTTCATGATCAAGCAGATGCAGTGGGCGTACTACGGGGGCGCGCTCGCGGTGCTCGGCGTGTTCATCGTGTTCTGGTCGCAAAGGCGGCGCTGAGTCTATTCGCCGAAGTTCTCACCTGCGATCATTGGCTTGAGCCGGATGAGGCGCGAGTCGAGCACGGCCGCCTGCCGATGCTTCACGTGCTCGCGATATTCGGGATCGGTGACCATCGCGAGGAACGCGGCCGCGCTCGGATATTCCGCAATGAAGGCGAGGTCCCATTTCTCATCCGACGGGCCGGTGACGACGACGTCCGGCCTGCCCGCCCAGACCTGTTTGCCACCCACCTTGCGGAATATCTGTCCGGCTGTTCGGCCGTAAACGCGATAGGCGTCGCGGCCACTGATATTCTTGCCGTGATCGGGATGGCCTTCCGGATATTCGGCACGTTCGCGCAGGCGGATAAGGTTGAGCATCTGAATCGGCTCATTGCGCGGCAAGGCCTTGAACGCCTCGAACTGTTCACGCAGCGGATCGATCGATCCCGTCATGGCCTGCCCTTTCAAATGAAATTGTATTCCTTGAACAGTGGGGCGAGGTCGCCTTTCCATTCGCCGTGGAATTTGCGCAGCAGCTCTTCGGCGCGCGTGTAACCGCGCTCGACGAGATCGCGCAGCGGCACGAGGAATCCTTCCTCCGACATGCCGGAGGAATCGTTGCTGGCGCGGCGGCGCAGACCGGCCGCGGAAATCTCCAGCATCTCGCGGGCGAGATCGCCGATGGTGCGGCCGCAGAACGGCGTATGGAATCCCAGCCGCGGTACGGCGTCGCGCATCGCCCAGCGCTCTTCCGCGGTCCAGTCCTTCACCAGATCCCACGCGGCATCAAGTGCCTGCTGGTCGTAATAGATTCCAACCCACAGTGCCGGCAGACCGCAGATGCGCCGCCAGCTTCCACCATCGGCGCCGCGCATCTCGAGAAACTTCTTCAGCCGCACTTCCGGAAAGATGGTCGTGAGGTGATCGGCCCAATCGTCCATCGTGGGCGTGATGCCGGCGAGCTCCGGCACCTCGCCCGCCATGAATTTGCGGAAACTCTTGCCCGCCACATCGATGTATTTGCCGTCGCGGTAGACGAAGTACATCGGCACATCGAGCGCGTAGTCGACATAACGCTCGAATCCCATGCCGTCCTCGAACACCCAGGGCAACATGCCGGCGCGGTCGTTGTCGACATCCGTCCAGATGTGCGAGCGGTACGACAGGAAGCCGTTCGGCTTGCCTTCGCGGAACGGCGAGTTGGCGAACAGCGCCGTGGCCACCGGTTGCAGCGCGAGCCCGACGCGGAACTTCTTCACCATGTCGGCTTCGTCGGCGAAATCGAGATTCACCTGCACGGTGCAGGTGCGGAACATCATCTCGTGGCCGTAGCCGCCCACTTTCGGCATGTACCGCTTCATGATGGCGTAGCGGCCTTTCGGCATGACCGGGACTTCGTCGAGCCCCCAGGTCGGCGCGAAGCCGAGGCCGATAACGCCCGCGCCGATTTCGTTGGCGATCTCGCGCACCTGCTCCTGGTGCGTGTTCACTTCGGCGCAGGTCTCATGTACCGACTTCAGCGCGGCACCGGACAGCTCGAACTGTCCGCCCGGCTCGAGGCTGATGGCGCCATCCTTTCCGGTCAGGCCGATGATGTTGTCGCCTTCCATCACCGGCTCCCAGCCGAAGCGGCGCATGCCGTTCAGCAGCGCGCGGATGCCGGGTGCGCCGTCGTAGGAAACCGGCTTGTGGGTCTTGAGGTCGTAGACGAATTTCTCGTGCTCGGTGCCGATGCGCCAATCCGCGCGCGGCTTGCCGCCCGCTTCCATGTAACGGACGAGGTCGTCGCGCGACCCGATGGGCCCGCCCGCATGCTGCGGTATGGACATATCCGACGCTTCTCCTTGAACCTCGCCCGGCCGACCCGGCGCTTGGGCAATTCCCTCATGGCAGCGTGTGAATTCTAAATCTGCCGTTCAGCGGTATGTAGTTTCGACGCTGGCGTTCGGCAAGGCAAG
>DATIYG010000275.1:0-2677 GCA_035517755.1 Rhizomicrobium sp.
TTGAAATTGAAGATCGGCGGCTGTGGCGCGGGCGGCGCGGGCATTGCCTCGGGCGTGGCTTGCCTCCCCATTTCGCCGACTTTTTGCCCCGCCCCGGAGGCGGCGCCCATTACGGTGTTTCCCTTATGGGCAATTCCTGAATTTTCACCGCCGCGGCCGCCGTTATTGTCGCAACCAGCCGCAAGCGATGCGAACAGGGAGACCGCACATGATGACCGGGGCAACCATGGAAAGCCGCCTGCTGCGCGGCGGTGCCGATCCGGAGAAGCTGCTCCAGCTTGGGATCATGTATTCGAGCGGCGGTGCGGTGCCGGCCGACATGGTGGCCGCGCACAAGTGGCTCAACATCGCCGCGTTGCGCGGCAACGCCCATGCCGCCGAGTTGCGCCGCGAAGTCGCCGAAGAAATGTCCGAAGCCGAGATCGCCGCCGCGCAACGCGCCGCCCGCGACTGGATCACGCGGCACTGAGCGATCACCGCTTCGGATAGGCTGTGAAGATGTAGTCCTTCGCCGCCACCGTGGTGTGGCACGCGTAACCGCACTTGGCGTCATTGCCGTTGGGCCTGAACGCGTCGGAGGCGGCATCGTACTGAAACTGGGCGTAGGCCCAGCCGTGCGTGTCGGGGAAGCGCTTGGTGTCTTTCTCGATGAACGAGACCGATTTCAAGGTGTCCGGGACATTGACGAAATAGGGTGACTGCGGGTTCTTCTTGAACGTCCACTCGATCTTCACGACCTTGGAGCCGTCGGGAAACAGCTTGCCGTCGGCCGGAAGGCCGCTGCGATAGGCCCTCATCATGACGTCGTTGGCGGCGATCACCTTGATGCCCTTTTCGGTCTGACTGACGGCGACGTCCTGCCAGGTGTCGTAGCCCCTGAAATCGGAGAACGCGAGGCCGTTCGGCACTTGCAAGCTGTAGCGGTCCTGTTCCGCCCGCGCGATGCCGGCCAGCACCGCCGGCACTCCCGCCACGATCGCAATCGCCAAAATGATCTTGCCGTTCGGTGGACGGACCGTCTGAGGACGCGGCTGCCGCGCTGGCAATGTCGTGGTCATCTGAAGCTCCCTTTGGCTGGCCCAATGCCTGGCTTTCAGCGGCCAAGCGGTGGTTCCCCGGCTGGAACCCAAGTCGGACGGTGTCGCAAAGTTCCATCCGGTTCCACACCGTAACCGCGGTCAGGCAAAGCTTTTGTGTCGTCGGCATGCGCCGTCCCCGCGGGCGGAACGACACACTTCGCTCCCGGGCGGCCCTGGGCCCCGCTCGTCCGGCACTACGACCGGTCTGCGAGGAGCTCGCTGCACTGGCGCCGGGGAGGGTTCTCCCGTTTGTACCCGGCGGTTCCAGGAAACGCGGCCCGGGGCTGAGCCGAGGGTATATCCTTCGGCGAGCGCCGCGGTGGAGCGCCGGAAGGCGAGCGCGCTGCGATATAGCGCGCGCCGCACCCGCTGGTGCGGCTCCGAGACAGTTGCGCCTTTCGGCGCTCCGCCTCCCCTTATTTGTTTGGAGGCAAGAAACGGACATGGCTTGCCGATAGCTCGGATGCGAATGCACCGCGAGAACGAGGGGGCGCGTTTGCCCTTCGCCCGCAAGGGGACAGGGCAGAGAATGCAGATATGTTGCGGGCGTGAGCGATTCCTCGCAAGGTGCCGCCATGTTCGGCGATCAAGCTTCCGACCGGCAAGCAGAGCGGCAGGCATCGGGCAAGTGGAGCCTCGAAAAGCTCATTGCCGTGGCGATCGTGAAGGCCAATTCGACCTGGCCCGCGCCGATTTCAACGCGTATCTCGCCGGCCATGCCGGCGCCGCCGACGCCACCAAGGGCCGCGATTGCGCCGCGGCGGGCAGCAATTCCGGCGACTGCGCGCTGCCGTACCCGACGCCGCCCGATCCGATGCTGACCCACCTGATGGACTTGGGTGCCCGGCAATTCAGTGGCTGCGAGTGACGCAGCGCGCGCGCCGCGGCGTTCGGGCCGCCATGCGTAGCGCTCGAAGAAGGCCTCGCTTGACGGCAATGGGCGCCGCGGCTTCAATCCGGCGCGAACAACGGGCTACAGGAGAACGGCATGGGCTTCCGCATCGCAATCGTGCAGCCGATTTCGCACCGTCCCGGCGAGGACGAGCGCAACGTCGCCGACGCGGTCCGCTCGGTCGAGCATGCCGCCCACGAGGGCGCCGATTTTGTCTGCTTCCCGGAAACCTATCCGGGCCCGTGGCGCATGCCGGCGAGCTTCGATCCGACCGCGGCCATGGCGGAAGCCGCCGCCACCCACGGCGTGCACGTGGTGTTCGGCACCATCGAGCCGATCGACCGCAAAGCGGCCACCGCCCACAACCTCATCGTCATGGCCTATCCGGACGGCCGCGCGCCGGCGCGCTATCGGCGCACCCATCCGAACGGGCCGTGGATCTATACCGGCGGCAAGGATTGGGAATTCCAATACCAGCCGGGCAACGAGTTTCCGGTGTTCGACACCGCCCACGGCAAGGTCGGCCTTGCCATGTGCAGCGAGGCCTACATGCCGGAGGTCTCGCGCGCGCTCGCCTTGCGCGGCGCCGAATTGATCTTCATGCCGGCCGGCACCGACAAGCGCCGGCTGTGGGCGACCTGGCGGACGCTGATCTGGGCGCGCGCCATCGAGAATCTGGCGCTGGTGGTGACGACCCAGAATTTGT
>DATIYG010000276.1:0-6121 GCA_035517755.1 Rhizomicrobium sp.
GAGATAGTGCGCCTTGACCTTGGCCTGATCGACCGGCCCCAGCGCCTTGATCTTCGATTTGCCGGCGCGCCACGCGCTGTCCCACAACAGGGCGAGGCAGCGGGCGCCGTCGGCCAGCAACGTGACCGTCTTGTCGCCGAACGTCTCCCACATCGCATCGGGACGGCGGACATAGAGATCGATGATCTCGTCCGGCTTGATGACGCCGAACGTGGCGCGCATGAGGTCGACGACCTTCACCGCCGCATCGTGGCCGTCCTGCGCGAAATCCTTGCGGCCATGCGTGCCCGGATGCGTCGCCGTGATGCCGAGCTGCTGGTTCAACCGCTCCAGCAGCGCCGGCGCGTTCGAACTCAGCATGTGGGACTCGTAGGCCTCGTGCACGCCCTCGCCGCGCTTCTTGCCGTCGACCATGTGGTCGGGATCGCCATTGAACTTGTACGAAATGTGCAAGGGCTGGCAGGCGTCGCCGACGTAATGCGCCATGGCGCCGGCCGCGCAGACGAAATCCACCGCGTTGCCGGCGGCGGCCGCCTTCACCATCAGCTCGAAGAACTCCTGCACGCGGAACGGCAACAGGCCGCGGCTCGGATCCTTCACCTGGTCGTAATAGGCGGAGAACACATCGACCGTGACCTTGGCGGGGTCGGTGTTCCCCTTCTTGTCGGCCGTGAGATCGAGCAGCGTCTGGCCGTCGGGCTGCGGCTTGTCCATGTCGGCGAAATGGTTCGGGTTCTCGTAGCCACCGCGCGCGCCGGGGCCGTGCATTTTCCACACCTTGTCCGGCACATCGGCCAGCGGCACGAAATCCTGCGTAGAGAGCCCCTTGAACGTTGCCGGCTTGATGAGTTCGTCGCGGTAGGAAATCCGATCGAGATTGGCCAGCATGAGCTTGCTGAGGTCTGCGTTGCCCCCCAGCAGCTGGCAGGCCTTGGCGCCGATCGTGTAGTGGCCGACATCCCCCCAATACTCCATGCCGCCGTTCCAGTCGCGCACGACATCGATGTCGAGCTCGCGGCAGACGATGCTGAGCGATGTGGCCAGGGCGAAGGCGTGGGCGCGCATCTCAGTGCCGTCATCGGCGATGATCTCGTGACCGCCCCATTGCACGGCGAACGGCCGCGGCACCTTGTGGTCGGGGTCGTCCTTTGTCGGCGACGGATAATCCAGGCACCAGACCGTGCCGGAATCGCCCTTGCGTGTCGGCGTTCCGTCATCCGTGGCGACGAGAAAATCCGCGATGTAGTCGGCGCCGCCGATCGACTTGTAGCGATAGAACAGCGCGCTCACCTTGCCCGACAGCGGACCCGATGCGCCGCCGAACGCGCGGACCTCCTGCTCCAGAAGATCGAGTGTGATGTTGTCGGTCGTCAGATCCATCGGCAATCCGATGGGACCGATGCCGGCGATGTCGGTGGTCCAGCGCCCGAGGTCATCGATCTTGATGAGGCCGATGTCGAGATTGGAGAAGGCATTGGTGCCGGGCCAATCCTGATAGACCTTGCCGAACGGCAACTTGCCGAGCGTCTTGCCCGATGCCACGCCGATCCGTTCGGCGCGGCCGCGCATGATCGATGAGATGACGTTGCCTTCGTCGCCGGCAACGTGCCGGTTGGTCAGCGCGTAAACCGTGTGGCCGTCGCTCACCAGGCAACCGACGGAGCCAATGTGATCGCGGCCCTGCTCGGTCGTCACCAGGCTGAATCCGCCGCCGATCACGCTGCGCGGAAATGACGGCGCATCGGCCGCAGGCCCGCCGCTTTCGCTTTCCACCACACGGATCGTGCAGGTGGGAACGACGCGCCCATCCGGCAGGAACAGTGCGCGCGGGACCATCTGGTCGGGCTGCTTGGCGAACTGCTTCTTGTCCAGCCATTCGCTCACGAACACGAGCACGCAAGGCCACGACCAGGCGCGCACCACCGTGTTGTAGAGCGTCTTCTCGGTGGTGACCGGCTGCTCCTTGGCCGGCCGCGGCACGTGCGGCGGATGCGTGGCGAACCAGTCATCCTTGTGGATGCGATAGCGGCCGATGGCCGTCGCCACCACGTTGGACAGGTGCGACAGATGCAGGTGGTACGCGTCGCGCGCATCCAGAAGGTCGCGTACCGACAGCGAGCTGAAGTCCCGCGGCGGCGGAAATTGCTTGAGCATCTGAGCCCCCGATCAGAGTTGGCTTTCGGACGCAACGCACGCGAGCCCACACGACACCATGGCCGCGAGTCTTCTACAACTCTAACAAGAAACATGAATATTGCACAATTGTGACGGGCATTGTCCCGTCCACATGCAACGCGAACCTAGATCGGCTTCTCGCCGGTGATGGTCGTACGGATGAGGTGACGGCGTTCGTTGGCGTAATCGTGGATGCCGCAATGCTGCAGGAAGCGGTTGTCCCACACGATCACCGTGTCCGGCTTCCAGCGGATGCGGCACTGATACTGCAGCCGGTACGGCAATGCGGCGAGGTAGTCGAGCATGCCCTTGCTGTCCTCGTCCGTCCAGCCCACGAACCGCTTGAAATACGCGTTCGTCACGTAAAGCGCCTTGCGGCCGGTTTCGGGATGGCTGCGCACGGCCGGATGCTCGTTCTCCAGCATGTCTTCCGTGAAGCCGTGCGGCTCTTTCCGCAGGCGCAATTGCTTGTCGGGATCGAGCTTGGCGTTCTTCGACCAGATATCCTTGCCGGAATAAAGCACGCGCGTGTCTTCCAGCAGCGCCTTCAGCGGCGGCGACAGTTCTTCATAGGCGAGATACATGTTGGCGAATGCGGTGTCGCCGCCGAATTTCGGAACGTCGAGCGCGCGCATCACCATGCATTTCGGCGGCCGCGGCAGGAATGGACTGTCGGTGTGGAAGCGCGTGAAAGGCACCACGCTGACCGGCTCGTGCGCCTCGCGCCGAACTTCCTGCATGTCGGGATGGCCGGGATAGATCGGCGCCTGCGGCAGTTCCGTGAGCTCGCCGAACGTGCGCGAGAACGCCTTGTGCTGCTCCGGCGTGATCTTCTGGTCGCGGAACATGATGACGAGGAAATGCTCGAAGGCGCGCATGATCTCCGCCAGCACGTCTTCGCTTAGTGGCTTCGACAGATCGACGCCGCTGATTTCGCAGCCGCACGCGCCCGTCAGTGGCTCAACGCCGATACGACGAAACTCCGGCATAGGCCGCCCGGCAACGCTTGTGCCTCGCGGTTCGATGCGTTCAGCAGCTGACATGTTCGCCTCCTATCTGTCGGACACCTCGATCACGCAGGCGAGCGAGGTATCGCCCGCCGCACATCCCTGGAACAGGCCGAGGCCGCCACCCTTCAGGGCCAATTCCTCGATCAGCTCGATGATGACCCGCATGCCGGTCGGCCCCTGCGGATGGCCCCAGATCAGCGAGCAGCCATAATTGTTGATGTTCATCAGATCGTAGCCGGTCTCGCGCGCGAACGCGATGTCGTTCACGGCGAACGGGTTGTGCGATTTGACCGCCTTCATCTGATCGATCTTGAGGCCTGTCAATTCGAGCACCTTCTTCGTGGCGGCAATGGGCGCCAGCGGCATCCACGACATCTCCACCCTGCCCTGTCCGAAACCGCGGATGCGGACGCGGATGTTGCGGTCGCGCGAAAGATCGCGCGCTTTCTCCGGCGTGGCGAGGATGACGCCGCAATTGCCGTCGGCCGGATGCGTCTGCCCGCCAAAGGTGACCGTGCCGCCGACGACATTCGGCTTGAGCTTCTTCAGCTTGTCGGCGTCCTGGTCGAAGATTCCCTCGTCGCCTTCCAGCATCTTTTCCACGCCGTTGAAGTTCGGCTTCGGCACCGGGAACGGCAAGGTCATGAACCGCTTGTGGAACGCATGACCGTGCGCCACCGCGTCCTGGTATTGATGGAACCGCCGCAGCACGACCTCGTGCTGTTCCTCCGTCGTGATGTTGTATTTCTTCGCGACTTTCTCCGCCGTCTCCAGCATGGAATGCCCGCCGATGGCATCGCTGGTGAAGTTGAACACCATTGGGTCTTCGTTCTGGCCCGTGCCACCCATGCCGCGCGGGTTGGGATAATAGATGTGCGAGCCGTTGGAGCAGCGGTCGGTCGCAAACGCCATGGCGCAGGTCGCCATGCCGACCTGGATTTCGGCGGCCGCCGTCAGCACCACGCGTGGACCCGTGGCGCACACCTGGTGCACCGTCGGGCCGGCCACATGCTTCAATCCCATTTCATAAAGGGGCCACGGCGCGCCGTAGAACGACTGGTATTGCGTGAGCGTCGTGCCCATGACGCCGAAATCGAACATCTCGGGCGCGATCTCGCGCTTGGCCATCTCCGCCTTGCAGACATGGGCGGCAAACCGCATCGCGTGCAGGTATTGCAGGCTGCCCTGCCATTTGGCGAACGGCGTCGACCAGTAGCAGCCATACGGGATCTCGACCTTATCGAAACTCATGATGCACTCTCCTTGGCGAATTCCTGGAAGTCGCGCCTGAGCGCGTCCTTCTTGACCTTTCCCGATCCCGTGCGCGGCAACGTGTCGACGAAGCGCACATGCTTCGGAATCTTGTAACGCGCCAGACGCGCCTGGCAGTGTGCCAGCACGTCCTGTTCGCTGATGGATGTGCGCGAGACGATGTAGGCGCAGCCCGACTCGCCCCAGCGCGCATCGGCCACACCAATAACGGCGCACTCCGCGACCGCCGCATGCTCGACCAGTGCCGCCTCGATCTCGGCCGGATACACATTCTCGCCGCCGGTGATGTACATGTCCTTCCAGCGGTCGACGATCTGGTAGTAGCCGTCGGCGTCGCAGCGCGCCGCATCGCCGGTCTTGAACCAGCCGTCGTGGAATGCTTTTGCGGTCGCCTCGGGCGCGTTCCAGTAACCGGGCGTGACGCTGGGACCTTTCAGCCACATCTCGCCAACCTCGCCGGTGGCAGCCTCCCCGCCATCGGGCGTGACAATCCGGATATCGATCAGCATCGCCGGCAGGCCACAGCTTCCAGCCTTGCGCTGAAGAACGCTGCGGTCGAGCGGCAGTCCCGTCACCGTGCCGGCTTCGCTGATTCCATAGCCTTCGATCGGCATCACGCCGTCGGCCAGCAGACGATCCACGATGCTCTTCGGCAGCGGCGCGCCGCCGATCACCAGCGCCTTCAGCCGCGTGAGATCGGACTTGCTCCAGGCCGGATCCTGCAGCATGGCCATCGCCATCTGCGGCACGGCGAAATAGAGCGTGATGGCGAGATCGGGATCGGACATACGCGCCAGCGCGATCTCCGGGATGAACCGGTCCGAGACCAGCACGGTTGCGCCCATGAACAGCGCTGCGCGCGACACGCCGAACAGTCCTGCGACATGGAACAGCGGCATGTCGCAGAGAAGCACGTCGCCCGGCCCCACCTCGTTCTTGATCGCGAAATTGAATGCCGTCGCCCACGCATTGCCCAGCGTGACGATCACGCCCTTCGGCTTGCCGGTGGTGCCGGAGGTGTAGAGCAAGGTGATCGGCGCATCGATGCCGACGTCGCGCGCGTCGACCGGTGACGCACGCTCGATCAGCGCGGCGAGTTCATCCTTGTCCGGCGCAATGCGCACGACCGTCCGCACGCTGGTGTTTTCATGTGCCTGCTTTGCCGCGTCTTCGAACTCGCTCTGGTAGACGAACAGTTCGGGCGTGGCATCCATCACCTGCGCGCGCAGTTCGGGTCCCGAAAGCCGCCAGTTCAACGGCTGGAGAATCGCGCCGATGCGAGCACAGGCGAAGTGCAGCACCAGATGCGCCACACTGTTGCGGCCGAGAATCGCGACACGCGCGCCATAAGGATTTGCGAGCGCGTCACAAAGATAACTGGCGCATTTCGCGATTTCGCGATCCAGTTCGCTGTATGTCAGCCGCCGGTTCCCTGCGAGGTCCACCACCGCGTCCTGCGCAGGGCGAACCCGTGCATGATAGGCGATGAAATCCGTCGGCCTTATGGCACACTCAGCCCGTGCGGCCATTGCTTCGAAGGAGCCAGAAAGCTGCGTCATCGACGCTCCAAATGCGCGACACCGTCCGGCCTTGACCGGGCTGCCCGCGGGCAGCACAAATTCGTATGTACTGCACACAATTCTGTCAACGCGTGACCGGAAATG
>DATIYG010000277.1:0-11913 GCA_035517755.1 Rhizomicrobium sp.
GGACAAATATCTGGGCGCTCTCGTCAAGACCTCGATGAACCGCTGCATCCAGTGCACGCGCTGTGTGCGCTTCTCGGCGGAGGTTTGCGGTACCCCGGAAATGGGCGCGACCGGTCGGGGCGAGGACATGGAGATCACGACCTATCTCGAGCATGCATTGAGCTCGGAGCTGCAGGGCAACCTCGTCGACATCTGCCCGGTGGGCGCGCTGACCTCGAAGCCTTATGCGTTTGCGGCGCGGCCCTGGGAACTCGGCAAGACGCAATCGATCGACGTCATGGATGGCATAGGCTCCGCGATCCGGGTCGATACCCGCGGTCGCGAGGTGATGCGCATCCTGCCGCGCATCAATGAGTTCGTGAACGAGGAATGGATCTCCGACAAGACGCGCCATATCGTCGATGGCCTGCGCACGCAGCGGCTGGATCGACCCTACATCCGCGAGAACGGCAAACTCCGCGCCGCGTCCTGGACCGAAGCGTTCGGCGTCATCGCGGCGAAAGTCTCGCGCAGCGACGGCAAGCGCATCGGCGCCATCGCCGGCGATCTCGCAGGCGTAGAGGAGATGTTCGCGCTGAAGGACCTGCTTTCGAAGTATGGCTCGGTCAATCTGGCCGTGCAGGGCGGCGATGCCTTCGATACTGCCGCCGGCCGCGCCTCCTACATCTTCAACCCGACGATTCCGGGGGTCGATCAGGCCGATGCGCTTCTGATCGTCGGTGCGAACCCAAGGAAAGAGGCGGCTGTGCTCAATGCGCGCATCCGCAAGCGCTGGCGAAGCGGCCAGCTCAAGATCGGCCTGATCGGCGACAGGGTGGATCTCACCTATCATTACGATTATCTCGGCGCCGGCCCGGATTCGCTGACTGAGCTTGCAAGCGGCAAGGGCGCCTTTGCGGATGTCTTGAGGAACGCAAAACACCCGATCGTGCTGGTCGGCGCCGGCGCCACCTCGCGGCACGACGGCACCGCGGTTCTGGCGCTTGCGGCGAAACTTGCGATTGACCTGGGCGCCGTCAAAGACGGCTGGAACGGCTTTGCGGTGCTGCAGGATACGGCTTCGCGCGTCGGCGCGCTCGATATCGGCTTTGCGCCGGGCGCGGGCCTGACCGCCGCGCAGATGGCGACGTTCGGAACGCTCGATGTCCTGTTTCTGCTCGGTGCCGACGAGATCAAGGTGCCGGACGGCACGTTCGCAATCTATATCGGCACCCACGGCGATGCCGGTGCGCATCGTGCCGACGTGATCCTTCCGGGGGCGGCCTATACCGAGAAGTCCGCGATTTACGTCAATACCGAGGGCAGGGTGCAGATCACCGGCCGCGCCGCTTTCCCGCCAGGCGAAGCGCGCGAGGACTGGGCGATCGTTCGGGCCTTGTCGGATGTCCTGGGCAAGAAGCTGCCTTATGACTCGCTTCCGGCCGTTCGGCAGGCGGTCTTCAAGGCCGTGCCGCATCTGATGCGCGTCGACCAGATCGAGGCTGGCAAGGCGGATGACGTCAAGGCGCTCGCCGGCAAGGGCGGCAGTCTCGACAAGGCGCCATTCAAGAACGCGGTTGAGGACTTCTATCTGACAAACCCGATCGCGCGGGCCTCCGCCGTGATGGCGGAATGTTCGCGCTTGGCCTCGGGGCGCCTGGAAGCGGCTGCGGAGTAGGCGGATAAAGATGGCTGATTTTTTCGCAAGCTCGTTCTGGACCGGCTTTCTCTGGCCGCTGATCATCATGGTCGCGGAGAGCGTCCTGCTACTTGTCGTGCTGCTGATCGCGATCGCCTACATCCTGCTCGCCGACCGCAAGATCTGGGCGGCGGTGCAGATCAGGCGCGGTCCGAACGTGGTCGGGCCTTGGGGCCTGTTCCAATCATTCGCCGACCTCTTGAAATTCGTCCTCAAGGAGCCGATCATCCCGGCCGGCGCCAACAAGGGCGTATTCCTGCTGGCGCCTTTGGTGTCGTGCGTGCTCGCGCTGGCCGCCTGGGCGGTGATTCCGACCAATGTCGGCTGGGCGATCGCCGACATCAATGTCGGCGTCCTCTACATTTTCGCGATCTCCTCGCTGTCGATCTACGGCATCATCATGGCCGGCTGGTCGTCGAACTCGAAATATCCGTTCCTGGCCGCGCTGCGCTCGGCGGCACAGATGGTGAGCTACGAGGTCTCGATCGGCTTTGTCATCATCACGGTATTGCTGTGCGCGGGCTCGCTCAACCTCACGGCCGTGGTCGACGCGCAAAACACGCGCGGGCTTGGCAGTCTGATTGGCCTGCCGCAGCTGACCATTCTCAATTGGTACGTCTGGCCGCTGCTGCCGATGTTTGTCGTGTTCTACGTCTCGGCGCTCGCGGAAACCAACCGGCCGCCATTCGATCTCGTGGAGGCGGAGTCGGAATTGGTCGCGGGCTTCATGGTCGAATACGGCTCGACACCGTATTTGCTGTTCATGCTCGGCGAATATGTCGCAATCACCACGATGTGCGCGATGGCGACGATCCTGTTCCTCGGCGGCTGGCTGCCGCCGGTCGCGCTGCCGCCGTTTACCTGGATCCCGGGCGTAATCTGGTTCTCCCTGAAGCTGTTCTTCATGTTCTTCCTGTTCGCGATGGCAAAGGCGATCGTGCCACGCTACCGCTATGATCAATTGATGCGGCTCGGTTGGAAGGTGTTCTTGCCGCTGTCGCTGGCGATGGTGGTGATCGTCGCCGGCGTGCTGCATTTCGCCGGCATCGCGCCGAAGTGAGGTCGCCAGAATCGAGGCTGTCATGGGTATCAATGTCAACGCCACCGCCCGTTCGCTGCTGCTGTCAGAGTTCGTATCGGCCTTCTTCCTCGCCATGCGCTACTTCTTCCAGCCGAAGCCGACGCTGAACTACCCGTTCGAGAAGGGTCCGATCTCGCCGCGCTTCCGCGGCGAGCATGCGCTGCGTCGTTATCCCAATGGCGAAGAACGCTGCATCGCCTGCAAGCTCTGCGAGGCGATCTGCCCGGCCCAGGCGATCACCATCGAAGCCGGTCCCCGCCGCAACGACGGCACCCGCCGCACGGTTCGCTACGACATCGATATGGTGAAGTGCATCTATTGCGGTCTGTGCCAGGAGGCCTGCCCTGTCGACGCCATCGTCGAGGGTCCGAATTTCGAATTCGCCACCGAGACGCGCGAGGAGCTCTATTATGACAAGGCCAGGCTGCTCGCCAATGGCGACCGCTGGGAGCGCGAGATCGCGAAGGCGATCGAGCTCGATGCGCCGTATCGCTGAGGCCGCCGCATGATCCTTCCCGCGCTGTTCTTTTACCTCTTCGCCGGTGTCTGCGTCGGCTCGGCCGTCATGGTGATCGCCTCGCGCAATCCCGTGCACTCGGTGCTGTTCCTGATTCTGGCCTTCGTCAACGCGTCCGGCCTGTTCGTGCTGATGGGTGCCGAATTCCTCGCCATGATTCTGATCGTGGTCTATGTCGGCGCAGTCGCGGTGCTGTTCCTGTTCGTGATCATGATGCTCGACGTCGATTTCGCGGAGCTGCGGGAGGGTTTTCTGGAATATCTGCCGATCGGCCTCGTGATCGGCGGAGTGTTCCTGGCGGAATTGCTCCTGGTCGGCGGCGGCTGGGTCATCAATCCCGGCACTGCCAAATCGATCACCGCCGCGATCCCGGCCAATGTCAGCAATACCGAGGCGCTCGGTCTCGTGCTCTACACAAAATACATCCACTACTTCCAGCTCGCCGGCATCGTGCTCCTGGTTGCCATGATCGGCGCTATCGTGCTGACGCTGCGCCACAAGGCTTTCGTCAAGCGGCAGGACATCAATGTGCAAAACGCCCGCACGCCGGAGCTTGCCATGAACGTGCGCAAGGTCGCCGCCGGCCAAGGACTTCTGGATGCGGATGCGGCGGAGTGGGTGAAATGACGATCGGGCTTGGGCATTATCTTGCGGTCGGCGCCATCCTGTTCACGCTCGGGATCCTCGGCATCTTCCTCAACCGCAAGAACATCATCATCATCCTGATGTCGATCGAATTGATTCTGCTTGCGGTCAACACCAACCTGGTGGCGTTCTCGTCATTTCTCGGCGACATCGTCGGCCAGGTCTTTGCGCTTCTGGTGCTCACCGTTGCGGCCGCGGAAGCCGCGATCGGGCTCGCGATCCTGGTCGTGTATTTCCGCAACCGCGGCTCGATCGCGGTCGAAGACGTCAATCTGATGAAGGGCTGATAGCGCATGATCCGGAAAAGTGGACGCCGGTTTTCCCTCGCGACAAACGCAGAACGCGTTGGTGCGGAGATTATGCGCCAAGGGAAAGATTAATGTACCAGGCCATCGTATTTCTGCCGCTGCTGGGCGCCGTCATCGCAGCCATCATCTCGCTTGTCGGCGCGCATGCGCGCTGTCCGAGCGGCGACGCCGTCGAGCACCATGACGATGCGCATGGCGCGGACGTCCATGCCTCCGAAGCTCATGACGATCATGACCATGACGATCACCATGTCGCAGAGCCGGCGGCGTGGGGCTCACGCGCTGCCGAACTGATCACGACCGGGCTGTTGTTCGTCTCGGCTGCGTTGTCCTGGTTCGCCTTTGTCGATGTCGGTTTCCTGCATCACGACGCGCGCATCCCGCTATTCCCCTGGATTTATTCGGGCGACCTGCAGGTGATGTGGTCGCTCAGGATCGACACCTTGACCGCGGTCATGCTGGTCGTGGTCAACACCGTGTCTTCGCTCGTGCACCTCTATTCCATCGGCTACATGGACGAGGATCCGTACCGGCCGCGATTCTTCGGCTATCTCTCGCTGTTCACCTTCGCGATGCTGATGCTGGTGACCGCCGACAATCTGGTGCAGCTGTTCTTCGGCTGGGAGGGCGTCGGTCTTGCAAGCTACCTTCTGATCGGCTTCTGGTACCACAAGCCGTCGGCGAATGCGGCTGCGATCAAGGCCTTTATCGTCAACCGCGTCGGCGATTTCGGCTTTGCGCTCGGCATTTTCGCCGTCTTCATGATGATCGGCTCTGTCAATTTCGAGACGATATTCGCCGGCGCGCCGGGGTTGACCGGCAAGACCATTCATTTCTTCGCCTGGGATGTCGATGCGCTGTCCTTGATCTGTCTGTTCCTGTTCATGGGAGCGATGGGCAAGTCGGCGCAGTTCCTGCTGCACACCTGGCTGCCGGACGCGATGGAGGGCCCGACGCCTGTGTCCGCGCTGATCCACGCCGCGACCATGGTCACGGCCGGCGTATTCATGGTAGCGCGGCTGTCGCCTCTGTTCGAACTCGCTCCGACGGCGAACGCGGTGGTGATGTTCTTCGGCGCGACCACGGCGTTTTTTGCGGCCACCATCGGTCTCGTTCAGAACGACATCAAGCGCATCGTCGCATACTCAACCTGCTCGCAGCTCGGTTACATGTTCGTCGCGATGGGAGCAGGCGCCTATTCGGTCGGCATGTTCCATCTGTTCACGCACGCCTTCTTCAAGGCGCTGCTGTTCCTGGGCTCGGGATCGGTGATCTATGCCATGCATCACGAGCAGGACATCCGCATGATGGGCGGGCTTTGGCGCAAGATTCCCTACACATTTGGCGTGATGACGATCGGCACGCTGGCGCTGACCGGATTCCCGCTGTTTGCCGGCTACTTCTCCAAGGATGCGATTATCGAATCCGCCTATGCGTCGCACAATCCGCTGGGCACTTACGCTTTCATCCTGACCGTGGTCGCCGCCGGCCTGACTGCGTTCTACTCCTGGCGCCTGATCTTCAAGACCTTTTTCGGCGAGCCGCACGACCAGGAGCACTATGAGGGCGCGCATGAGAGCCCGCTGTGGATGCTGATCCCGATCGGCGTCCTCGCCGTCGGATCGATCTTCTCGGGCTTTCCCTTCAAGGAGCTGTTTGCCGGCAACGGGGTCGATGAGTTCTTCCGCGATTCGGTGAAGATGCATCCGAAGATCATCGAGGACATGGAAGAGATTTCCGAGTGGGTCAAATTGTTGCCGACCGCGATGATGGTGGTGGGCGCCTATATCTCCTACGTGTTCTACATCCGCCGGCCCTACCTGCCGGAGGAACTCGCTGCCCAGCAGCCGATGCTGTACCAGTTCCTGCTCAACAAATGGTACTTTGACGAGCTGTACGATCTGATCTTCGTCAATCCGGCGAAGCGGATCGGGTATTTCCTCTGGAAATATGGGGACGGCTGGACCATCGACGGCCTTGGGCCCGACGGCGTCTCCGCGCGCGTGCTCGACATCACCCGCAATGTCGTCAAGATCCAGACCGGCTATCTCTACCATTACGCCTTCGCGATGCTGATCGGCGCGGCCGGACTGATCACCTGGTTCATGTTTGGCGTGGGAGGCCAGTGATGACAACCTGGCCCATCCTGTTCGTCACCTGGTTCCTGCCGGTTTTTGGCGCGGCACTGGTCTATTTGCTGGCGCGGGGCGGCGACGAAGCCGCCGACCGCACCGCGCGCTGGATCGCGCTGTGGACCACGGTGATCACCTTCGCAGTGTCGCTGATCCTGGTGTGGCGCTTCGATCCCACGCAGACCGACTTCCAGTTTGTCGAGAAGTCGTCCTGGCTCGCCGCCGGCATCACCTACCACATGGGCGTCGACGGCATTTCCTTGCCGTTCGTGATCCTGACCACCGCGCTGATGCCGTTCTGTATCATCGCGAGCTGGACGGCGATCACCTCGCGGGTGCCCGAATACATGATGGCCTTCCTGATCCTGGAAGCGTTGATGGTCGGCACCTTCTGTGCGCTCGATCTCGTGCTGTTCTACCTGTTCTTCGAGGGCGGCCTGATCCCGATGTTCCTGATCATCGGCGTGTGGGGCGGCCCGCGTCGGGTCTACGCCTCCTTCAAGTTCTTCCTCTACACGTTCCTCGGCTCGGTGTTGATGCTGCTCGCCATCATGGCGCTGTACTGGAACGGCAATACGACGGACATCCCCACATTGATGCATACCGCGGTGCCGCGCTCACTGCAGACGTGGGCGTGGCTCGCCTTCTTTGCCTCCTTTGCGGTGAAGATGCCGATGTGGCCGGTGCACACCTGGCTGCCGGACGCGCATGTCGAGGCGCCGACGGCGGGCTCGGTGATCCTGGCTGCGATCCTCCTGAAGATGGGCGGCTACGGCTTCCTGCGGTTCTCGCTGCCGATGTTCCCGCTGGCGTCGCACGATTTCACGCCGTTGATCTATTGGCTCTCGGTCATCGCCATCGTCTACACCTCGCTGGTTGCCTTGATGCAGGAGGACATGAAGAAGCTGATAGCCTATTCCTCCGTCGCCCATATGGGCTTCGTCACCATGGGCATCTTCGCAGGCACCTTGCAGGGCGTGGCGGGCGGCGTGTTCCAGATGATCTCGCACGGCATCGTGTCCGGCGCGCTGTTCCTCTGCGTCGGCGTGGTTTACGACCGCATGCACACCCGCGAAATCGCGGCCTATGGCGGCCTGGTCAACCGGATGCCGCTTTATGCGATGGTGTTCATGGTCTTCACCATGGCCAATGTCGGGCTGCCCGGCACGTCCGGCTTCATCGGCGAGTTCATGACGCTGCTCGGCACCTTCAAGGTCTCGATCCCGACCGCGTTCTTCGCCACGACCGGCGTGATCCTGTCGGCGGCCTATGCGCTGTGGCTCTATCGCAAGATCGTGTTCGGGGCGCTCGTGAAGCAGTCGCTCATGAGCATGAAGGACCTTACGTTGCGCGAGTGCCTGACACTGTTCCCGCTGGTGGCGCTGACCATTCTCTTCGGTGTCTACCCGAAGCCGGTGCTCGACATGTCGGCGGCATCGGTGCAGCAGCTCGTCAACAACTATACGACAGCGGTGACGGCGGTGAAGGCCGCCGCACTGTTGCAGTGACATCGGTGGCCTGGGGATTGCGCCATGAGCTTTGAAACCGCCGGCTACCAGTTGCTGCCCGTGATTCCCGAGCTCGTGCTCGCGATCGGCGCCATGGTGCTGTTGACGATCGGAGCCTTTCGCGGGCAGGGGACGACACCGCTCGTCAACTGGCTTGCCGTGTGCCTGTTGGTCGCGACCGGCGTATTCGAACTGATGCTGCCGGCCGGCAAGCTCGCGACCTTCGGCGGCAGCTTCATCGTCGACGATTTCGCACGCTTCCTGAAGATCGTGGCGCTGATCGGCTCGGGCGCGACGCTGATCCTGTCGCGCGAGTTCCTTGCCGATCCGGCGCGGCCCATCTTCGAATATCCGATCCTGATCCTGCTCTCCACCCTCGGCATGATGGTGCTGATCTCGGCCGGCGATCTGATCATGCTCTATCTCGGGCTCGAACTGATGAGCCTTGCGCTCTACGTGGTTGCCGCCTCCAACCGCGACAACGCCAAGTCGACGGAAGCCGGCCTCAAATACTTCGTGCTGGGCGCGCTGTCGTCGGGCATGCTGCTCTACGGCGCCTCGCTGGTCTATGGCTTCACCGGCACCGTCAGTTTTGCGGGCATCGCGGCCGCGGCAAAAGGTGGCAGCATCGGCATGGTCTTCGGCCTGGTGTTCGTGCTCGCCGGGCTCTGCTTCAAGGTCTCCGCGGTGCCGTTCCACATGTGGACGCCCGACGTCTATGAGGGCGCGCCGACCCCGGTCACGGCGTTTTTCGCCTCTGCGCCGAAAGTGGCGGCGATGGCGGTGTTCGTCCGCGCGGCTCTCACCGCGTTCCCCGGAATTGTCACCCAATGGCAGCAGATCGTGGTCTTTGTCTCCATCGCCTCGATGGCGCTCGGATCGTTCGCGGCGATCGGACAAAAAAACATCAAGCGGCTGATGGCCTATTCGTCGATCGGCCATATGGGTTTTGCGCTGGTGGGGCTTGCGGCCGGAACGGCCGAGGGCGCGCAGGGCGTGCTGGTGTATCTCGCGATCTACGTGGCGATGACGCTCGGCTCCTTTGCCATCATCATTGCCATGAAGCGCAACGGCCAGGCACTCGAGCAGATCAGCGATTTCTCGGGGCTGTCGCGCACCAATCCGGTGCTCGCCTTCTTCTTCGCGATGTTCCTGTTTTCCTTGGCCGGCGTGCCGCCGCTCGCTGGCTTTTTCGCCAAATGGTTCGTGTTCGTGGCCGCGATCCATGCAAACCTGTTCACGCTCGCCGTCATTGGCGTGCTGACCAGCGTGGTGGGCGCGTTCTACTATCTGTCCATCGTCAAGGTGATGTATTTCGACGAACCGCTTCCGACGCTTGATCCGATGGGCGTCGAACTGCGTGCGGTGCTGGCGGTCACGGGCGTCTTCAATGTGCTATTTTTCGCTTTACCGGGACCGCTGGTCAGCGCTGCAACGACCGCGGCAAAATCGCTATTTTAGATGCCATTCAGGCTAGGCCCACACGCCGCGTCCCAGAATTATCGGCTCGTTGCATTCGACCGGATCGGCTCGACCAATGCGGAAGCGATTGCGCGCGCTCGCGACGGCGAACGCGGACCGGTCTGGTATGTCACGAGCGAACAGACTGCCGGACGCGGGCGGCGGCACCGCCCATGGATCGCGCCGCGCGGCAACCTTGCCGCCAGCATCCTCGAAGTGATGGACGTTGCCCCGGCGGTCGCGGCGACGCTCGGCTTTGCGGCGGGACTTGCGCTCGAGGCTGCGCTGCGGCGCCTGAGCGTGGAGGCGGTGCTGCGCGCCCCCGATGCGGACGATCTGAAATTCTCGCTGAAATGGCCGAACGACGTGCTGGCGGGGCGGCAGAAGCTCGCCGGCATTCTGCTGGAAGCCGAAGCCGTGAATGGCGGCCTTGCTGTCGTCGTCGGGATCGGCACCAATGTCGTGGCAGCGCCCGATGGCACGCCCATGCCCGCGACCTCGCTGCGTGCCCTCGGCGTCGATGTCGATGCGGAGACGCTATTTGTCGCGCTCTCCGACGGCTGGGCCAAGTTCCGCGCGATCTGGGATCATGGCCGCGGCTTTGGCGAGATCCGACGGTTATGGCTGGAGCGCGCCACAGGGCTCGGACAGGCGGTCGCGATCAAGTCCGCCGGAGCCGCAATCGAGGGAACGTTCGACACCATTGACGAACAAGGCTGCATGATCGTCCGGACGTCTAAAGGGACGCTGGTGCCGGTCACCGCGGGCGACGTCTATTTCGGCACGGCCGGCTCCTTGGGGGCAGGCTGATGGCGCGGCCGGACGAATTGACCTTTGCGCCGCTGGGCGGCGTCGGCGAGATCGGCATGAACCTGTCGATCTACGGCCTTGGCAACCGCCACCAGTGCGCCTGGCTCGCAGTCGACCTCGGCGTCTCCTTCGGCGACGAAGAACATCTGCCCGGCATCGACCTGATCATGCCGGACATCGGCTTCCTGGAGAAAGAGCGCAAGAACCTGGTCGGGCTGGTGCTGACGCACGCGCATGAAGATCATTTCGGCGCCATCATCGATCTCTGGCCAAAACTTCGATGCCCGGTCTATGCGACCAAATTCTCGGCCGCGTTGTTCGAAGCCAAATGCGAAGCCGAGCGCGATCCGCCGAAAATTCCGGTCACCGTGGTGCCGTCCGGCGGCCGCGTGGATATCGGGCCGTTCAATGTCGAGTTCATTCCGGTTGCGCATTCGATCCCGGAATCGCATGCGCTCGCCATCCACACCGAAGTCGGCACGGTGCTGCACACCGGCGACTGGAAGATCGATCCGACCCCGTTGATCGGCGCGCCGACCGACGAGCGGCGGCTGCGTGAGCTTGGCGATGCCGGCGTCTTGGCCCTGGTCGGCGATTCCACCAACGCGATCCGCGAAGGGCGCTCTCCATCGGAAACCGAGGTGGCCAAGACCATCGCCGAGCTGGTCAAGGGGGCGAAGGGCCGCGTCGCGGTGACGACGTTTGCCTCCAACGTCGCGCGCCTGAAGGCGGTCGCGGATGCGGCCAAGGCCGCCGACCGCGAGGTCGTTGTCGTCGGACGCGCCATGGAGCGCGTGGCGCAGGTCGCGCGCGAGACGGGCTATCTTGACGGCGTTCAGAATTTTCGCGGGCCGGATCTCTATGGCCACTTTCCGGCCGACAAGGTGCTGGCGCTGTGCACGGGCAGCCAGGGCGAGCCGCGCGCGGCGCTGGCGCGCATCGCCAATGACGACCATCCGCAGGTGACCCTGAACAAGGGCGATTGCGTGATCTTCTCCTCGCGTACCATTCCAGGCAACGAGAAGGCGGTCGGCGCCATCATCAACGGACTGGTGGCGCAGGGAGTTGAGGTCATTACCGACCGCACCCATCTCGTGCATGTGTCCGGCCATCCGCGTCGCGACGAACTGCGCGACATGATCGCCTGGACGCGTCCACAAATTCTGATCCCCGTTCATGGCGAGGCGTTGCATCTTGCCGAACATGCGCGGCTGGCCCGGGCTGCGGGCGTGCCAAGAGTCCTGACCTGCCGCAATGGCGACCTCGTGAAGCTCGGGCCGGGCGATCCAGGCATTATCGACGAGCTGCCTGCGGGGCGACTCTACAAGGACGGCACGATCCTGGAAGACTCCAAATCGCGCGCCGTGATCGAACGGCGGCGCATGGGGTTTGCCGGCTGCGTCTTTGTCGCGCTCGCCATGACCGAAAAGGGCGAGCTGGCGGACGATCCGGAGGTTGATCTCGTCGGCATCCCCGAGAAGAATAGGTTTGGTGAAGAACTCGACGAAATCGTGTTCAATGCGGTCGTCTCGACTGTCGAGGGTTTGCCGCGGGTGCGGCGGCGCGATCCGGATGCGCTCGCGGAGTCCGTGCGGCGGACGGTGCGATCGATTCTGAACGAACAATGGGGCAAGAAGCCGCTCTGCCTGGTTCATGTGCTTGAGGTTTAGCGCGCGTTTCGCAAAACTGGATACCGGTCCTGCGATCGGAGCACGCGCAAGACATAACGGAGGGAACGATGCTGGGCCGGCTCAATCATGTCGCGATTGCCGT
>DATIYG010000278.1:0-3297 GCA_035517755.1 Rhizomicrobium sp.
GAAGAAAGCGTGCGCTTCGGCGCGGATCAGGCGGGTTTCGCCGCCGAGCGCTTCCATCGCGCTGTGAAGGCTCCGCAATCTGCCCTGCTCAATGCCTTCGCGCAGTCGCGCACCACACGAAACCGGCCACACGGCGCACACCCCATGCATGCGCGCCTCATCGCGCGCGAACACGGGGGCATCGCCTGCTCCAGCCATCAGCTGTGCCACAAGATCGTGCGGCAGGAACGGCGTGTCGCACGGGAACGTCGCCAGCCATTGTGCGCTGCCTTGTTTCGCCAGCCATTCCAATCCCGCTATCACGCCGGCCAGCGGACCCGTGCCCTTCGGGAAGTCGTCCGCGATCAATGGGCGCGAGGAAAATTGCGTCCGATATCGCGACTCGTCCTCTCGCGCCACGTTGATCGCGAGGACCGAAACCTGGGGCGCCGCACGCGCGATCACGGCATCGAGCAGCACACCGCCGCGAAATGGCAGCAGGGCCTTTTCGCCACCGATGCGCGAGGCCGCCCCGCCGGCGAGAACAATGCCAGCCACGTCCTTCATGGGGATGCGGCTTTCGCCATGTCGTCCAGCCGCAAGGCCAGCTGGCCGAGACCCCATTTGCGCGCCAGCTTCGCCGCCTTTGGCCATGTCGGCGTTTGCCGCGCGACGTCCGGCAGCGGTGCTTTCCGGTTCATCGTCGCGATGGAGCGGAACAGGCGCAATTCTTCCGCCTGCGCTGCGAAGCGGCCGGCTTTCAGGATGGCATCGAGCGACCCGTGCTTGCGCAGCAGATCCGCCGCACCTTTGGCGCCGACGCCGATCGCACCGGGCAGCTTGTCGGACGGATCGCCGCGCAACGCGATGAAGTCCGGCACCTGCTTCGGTTCGACGCCATAGCGCTCGCGCACCTGCTCCGGCCCGATGCGCATGAGCTCGCCTCGCGACGGATACAGAATCGTCGTGCGATCCGACGCAAGCTGGAACGAGTCGCGATCGCCGCTGGCGATGATCACATTGCCGCCGCGTTTTTCTTCCCGCGCGGCTGCTGCCGCGAGGAAATCATCGGCTTCGAAGCCGGCGCGCCGTGCATTGGCTAAGCCACAAGCCGTCACGAAGGCGCGGAGGTCGGCGAACTGCGCGATGAGATCGTCGTCGAATTCGCGGCCACTTTGGTAGGCTTCGAACGCCGTGTGGCGATAGGTTGGCCGTTCCAGCGTGTCCCAGCCCACAATGACGGCGCGGGGATTTTCTTCGCGACAGAGGCGCAGCAGGAAATTGGCGAAGCCGAGGAGGGCACCGGCCGGCGAGCCGTCGGCCTTGCGGATCGATTTCGGCAACGCGTGATAGGAGCGATGGGCGAAGGAATCGCCATCGATTACGAGCAGCGGCTGCTGCTGCCTGCCACGCGCCGGTTTTCCAGGTGAAGCCTTCGGTGGTTTTGCTTTCATGGCGGCGCGCCTTGCATCCTTGAGCTTGATCCACGCCGGCGCATGGTCGCTGGCATTGGGCCAGCCGCGCACGTCGCGATCGACGCCGGATGCCACGAGTCTGCTTGCAGCCTCCTTGCTGAGCAACAGATGATCGAGCCGCAATCCCGCGTCGCGCTCCCAGCGCTGCCGCATGTAGTCCCAGAAGGTGTACATTGGAGTGTCCGGGTGCAGTTTGCGGATCGCGTCCGTCCAGCCCTGCTCCACAAGCGCCTTCAACGCAGCCCGGCTCTGCGGCTGCACCAGCGCGTTCTTCTTGTAGGACGTGGTCGGATAGATATCGAAATCCGTCGGCACGACATTGTAATCGCCGGCCAGCACGACAGGAACGCCGGTAGCCAGCAATTCCTTTGCGTGCCTGGTCAGCCGCTTCATCCACGCGAGCTTGTAGTCGAATTTCGGCCCCGGCTGCGGATTGCCGTTCGGCGCATAGAGCGAGGCGATGAGCACGCCATTGACCGCCGCCTCGATGTAGCGGCTCTGCAAATCCTTCGGATCGCCGGGCAATTCGGTGCGCGTGACGACAGGTTCGGCATCACGCGCCAGGATGGCGACGCCATTCCACGATCGTTCGCCTTTCCACACCGCGTGATAGCCGGCGCGCGCGAAGGCCTCGCGCGGAAAGCTGCGATCTTCCGCCTTCAGCTCCTGCAGACACACCACATCGGGCCTCGCCTGCTTCAGCCAGCGCAGCAGCACATCCAGCCGCTTGTTGATGTTGTTGATATTGAAGGTGGCGATCTTCACGCCGTCAAGCTGCGGCTATTCGGGGCCACCGGCAACACGGCCGGTTCGGGCACCGAGCGCCACCAGGCGCGCCGTCACGGCTCTGGTGACTTCGAACAGTCGCTTGATGACCGGCCGAATTCCGTCCGCCGAAAATTGCTTTTTCATAATCAAAACAATCGGTTGCACATGGTGTAAAAATGCAACGTCGATTGCGACTCCGTAATGATCGACGCAAGAATCAAAAAACAGATCGCTGTTTCAACGACTTACTGAAGTCTTGATCCAGTGTTCAAACCAGTTCTCTATGCGCACCCGTCAACCGGTTGAGAACCAGTTCTCAAGCTGTTGGTGGATTAATTGCGGCCGTCCGCTTAACGATAACGGTGAAGTGTCGTATTTAGCATATAGCTAGGGCCATCACAGCGATTCGCGTGACTGAAGGGGCGCCTCCCGGGGGGGCGTGATCATACAACCAGGAAGCGTGCGCTAAGAGCGCAAAGGAGAGGCTATGACGAGCACGTACACGATTGCCTATTGGGAAGCCAACCAGTCGTCGCTCGACTCGGGACCAGCATTCAACATCGGCGATACGGCCGCCAACATCTCCGGCGCCCTGAACGCGCTCAACGCCGACAGCAACATCCTCCAGATCCGGATCACGGACAACACCGCCGTGGTGTTCAAGGTTGGTCAGCTGATCAACGACACCAATGTGCTGAGCAAGCTGATCAACGACGACAACAGCCCCGCGCACGTCAATGTCAGGGATACGGCCCAGCACATTGCCAACAACTTCGCGTCGATTGCGACCGAAGGCCAGGTCTCGATCATCACGGTTTCCGACAACACGGCTGTCGTCCTCTCCGCCAGCCAGATTACGAACAACGCATCCGCGCTTTCCCTGATCCACAACGCCGATTTGAGCCCGGCCAACGTCACGGCGAAGGATTCCGCCGCGCACATTGCGGCCGACGGGACGCTCGATACGATCGAGGCGAATCTTTCGATCATCACCTCGGTGGTGATTTCGAACAGCACGGCCATGACCCTGACGGCAGCGCAGATCGCGAACGACGCCGGTGCGCTGGCGATCGTG
>DATIYG010000279.1:0-4880 GCA_035517755.1 Rhizomicrobium sp.
ACCGCGTCCTCGACGGTCATGTCGAGGACGTCGGCGATCGACTTGTCCTTGAACTTCACTTCGAGCGTCTCGCGGTTGTAGCGCGCGCCGTGGCAGACGTCGCAGGTCACATAGACGTCGGGCAGGAAGTGCATCTCGATCTTGATGACGCCGTCGCCCTGGCACGCCTCGCAGCGCCCGCCCTTGACGTTGAAGGAGAAGCGGCCGGGCTGATAGCCGCGCGCCTTGGACTCCGGCAGCTCGGTGAACCAGTCGCGGATCGGCGTGAAGGCGCCGGTGTAGGTCGCCGGGTTCGACCGCGGCGTGCGCCCGATCGGCGACTGGTCGATGTCGATCACCTTGTCGAGGAACTCCAGCCCCTCGATCCTGTCGTGCGCGGCGGGATGTTCGCGGCCCTGGTTCAGCTTGCGCGCGGCCGCCTTGTAGAGCGTCTCGATGGTGAGCGTCGACTTGCCGCCGCCCGACACGCCGGTGATGCAGGTGAAGGTGCCGAGCGGAATCTCGGCGCTTACGTTCTTCAGGTTGTTGCCGCGCGCGCCGACGATGCGGACCTTGCGGTTGAAATTGCCCTTGCGGCGCTGCGCCGGGATGGCGATCTGCTCAAGTCCGACGAGGTACTTTCCCGTCAGACTCTTCGGATTCGCCATGATGTCTTCCGGCGTCCCCTCGGCGACGATCTCGCCGCCATGGATGCCGGCGCCCGGCCCCATGTCGATCACATGGTCGGCGACGCGGATGGCTTCTTCGTCGTGCTCGACGACAACCACCGTGTTGCCGAGATCGCGCAGGCCTTTCAGCGACTCGAGAAGCTTCGCGTTGTCACGCTGATGCAGACCGATGCTCGGTTCATCGAGCACGTAGAGCACGCCGGTCAGGCCTGAGCCAATCTGCGAGGCCAGCCGGATGCGCTGGCTTTCGCCGCCGGACAGCGTGCCGGAATTGCGGCTCAAGGTGAGATAATCCAGGCCGACATTGTTCAAGAACTTCAGCCGCGCACGAATTTCCTTGAGGATGCGCGCCGCGATCTCCTGCTGTTGCTTGTTCAGCTTCTTGTCGACATCGCGGAACCACTCATCGGCGTGCCGGATCGACTTCTCGCACACCTCGCCGACGTGCAGGCCCGCGATCTTCACCGACAGCGCTTCCGGCTTCAGGCGATAGCCGCCGCAGGCGTCGCACGGTGACGTGTCTTGGAAGCGTTCGAGATCCTCGCGGATCCAGGACGAATCCGTTTCCTTGAAGCGGCGCTCGAGATTGGGGATCACGCCTTCGAACGATTTCTTCGTCTCGTAGCGGCGCATGCCGTCGTCGTAGATGAATTTGATTTCGTCATCGCCCGATCCGTAGAGGATGACGTCGCGCGCCTTCTTCGGCAGGTCTTCCCACGGTTCGTTGAGCGAGAATTTGTAGTGCTTCGCCAGCGCTTCCAGCGTTTGCAGGTAGTACGGCGAGGACGTTTTCGACCATGGCGCAATCGCGCCCTTGCGCAAGGTCAGCGATTCATCCGGCACGACCAGCGCCGGATCGAAATAGAGCTGCGTGCCCAGGCCGTCGCACACCGGGCAGGCGCCGTGCGGATTGTTGAACGAGAACAGCCGGGGTTCGATTTCGGGAATGGTGAATCCGGAAACCGGGCAGGCGAACTTCGACGACATCAGCAGGCGGCGCGGCAGCCCGTCCTTGTCCTTTTCATCCGCGAATTCGGCGATCACCAGTCCGTCAGCGAGTCCCAGTGCGGTTTCGATGGAGTCCGGCAAACGATTGCCGATGTCCTTCTTCACGGCGATGCGATCAACCACCACTTCGAGATCGTGCTTCAGCTTCTTGTCGAGCGCCGGCACCTGGCCCAGCTCGTAGAACTTCCCGTCCACCTTGATGCGCTGGAAGCCCTTCTTCTGAAGGTCGGCCATCTCCTTGCGGTATTCGCCCTTGCGCCCGCGCACGATGGGCGCCAACAGATAAAGCCGCGTGCCTTCGGGCAGCGCGAGAACACGGTCTGCCATCTGGCTGACCGTCTGGCTTTCGATCGGCAAACCGGTCGCCGGCGAATAGGGCACGCCCACGCGCGCAAATAGCAGGCGCAAATAATCGTAGATCTCCGTGACGGTCCCGACCGTCGAGCGCGGGTTGCGTGACGTCGTTTTCTGCTCGATGGAAATGGCGGGAGACAGGCCCTCGATGTGATCCACATCCGGCTTCTGCATCAGCTCGAGGAATTGCCGCGCGTAGGCCGACAGCGACTCCACATAGCGGCGCTGGCCCTCGGCATAAATGGTGTCGAAGGCGAGCGAGGATTTGCCCGAGCCGGACAAGCCCGTCATGACCGTCAGCGTGTCGCGCGGGATCTCGACATCGACGTTCTTGAGATTGTGCTCGCGCGCGCCGCGGATGGAGATGTTCTTCAGCATGCTTCGTTCAAACGTCCTCTGGCGGCGGGCAAACGCGCAGTTTGAAGCCACGCTCCCGTGACAGCAACGGCGCAAACCTCATAACCCGGTGGGTGAACTGCCTCTTGACGGGCCGGAAAGGCTCGCGACGCAGCACTTTGGATGTGGGGTCCGCACCCGCGGATTGCAAGACTCATGACGTGAACGTTACAGGAACAAATGACGCGAGTCCAACGTGTCGCCTTGCGGGCGCGCGCCAGACCCCGAAGGTGGCGCGCCATGACATCGGCCGACGTCGCACAAATTCCCGCGCCAACGCAGGTCCACCCTGCGAAAGGGCATGCGATGCCGCGCTATCGCGCCGACATCGACGGCCTGCGCGCGTTCGCCGTGCTGCCGGTGGTGTTCTGGCATTACCGCGTGCCGGGATTTTCCGGCGGCTATGTCGGCGTCGATGTCTTCTTCGTCATCTCGGGCTTCCTGATCACGTCCCTGATCCACGCCGAGATGACGGGCGGCACCTTCTCCATCGCCTATTTCTACGAGCGCCGCATCCGCCGCATCTTCCCCGCACTCTTCGCGGTGCTGGCGGCGACGGTCGTGCTGGCCGCACTGCTGCTGTTTCCGTCCGATCTCAAACACTTCGCCCAGAGCCTGCAGGCGACCGTGCTGTTCGGTTCGAATTTCCTGTTCCGCAATCTCGCCGGATACTGGGATGTCGCCTCCGACCGCAAGCCGCTGCTGCACACCTGGTCGCTTGCGGTGGAAGAACAATTCTACGTGCTGTTTCCCCTCACGCTCTATCTGTTGACCAAGGCAGGCCGGCGCGCGGAGAGCGCCGTGATCTCCGCCATCCTCGTGCTGTCGCTGGCCGCGAACATCTGGGCGGTGCGCGTGGCGCCGGTGTCCGCGTTCTTCCTGCTGCCGTATCGCGCCTGGGAACTGATGCTCGGCAGCATTCTCGCGGTCGGAAGGATTCCGGTTCCGGGCAATCGCGCTCTTCGCGAGTTCGTGATGCTGGCCGGCGCGGCGCTGATCGCATTCGCGGTCGTTGTTTATTCGCCGGACACTCTGTTCCCCGGCGAGGCGGCGATCGTGCCGTGCCTCGGTGCCGCCCTCATCATCTACGCCGGCGCAGGCGAAAGTGCGGTGGGATCAATTTTGCGCTGGCGGCCGTTCGTGCTGATCGGCCTGATCTCCTACTCTTTATATCTGTGGCATTGGCCGCTGGTGGTGTTCGCGAAGTACGCGCTGTTCCGCGATCTGACAGCGACGGAAACCATCGCGCTGATCGCGCTGTCCTGCCTGTGCGCCGGATTGTCCTGGCGCTTCATCGAGCAGCCGTTCCGCGGCCGCCGCGAGCGCTTCACGCGCGCCAACATTTTCACGCTTGCCGCGATCGCGACCGCCACCGCACTCATCCTTGGCGTCGTGCTTCAGATGCACAATGGCTGGCCGCAGCGTTTCGCACCCGACGTGCGCGCCATGCTGGCGGCGGCCACGCACAACAAGCCGCCGAAGCAGCTCGGCTGCATCGACAAACCGAGGAAGCTCGACGCCGATGCCATCACCTGCACCTTCGGCGCGGCCGGCGCGAAGCCTTCCTTCGCGCTGTGGGGCGATTCGCACGCCACCGTCATCATGCCGCTGATCGCCGACGCCGCCATGCGCGCGCACCGCTCCGGATTGTTCGCCCGGCATCATGGGTGCGCGCCACTGCTCGGTGTCGAATCCTCGCGCGCGTATGGCTGCCGCGAATTCAACGACAGGATCGCGCGCGAGATCGCCGGCAATCCGGACATCCGCGAAGTGATCCTGCACGCGAACTGGGCGAAGAGCGCGGAAGGCAAAGCCTACGAGCACGACGATGCCGGCGACGTGTTCCTGACGGACCGGCAATCGCGCGCCGGGTCGCTGAGGGATGACCCGGCCGTGTTCACGCGCGGGCTCGAGCGAACCGCGGCGGCGCTGGCGAGCGCGCACAAGAAAATCATCATCGTCGCCTCGATCCCCGAGATCGGATGGACGGTGCCAGAGACGATGGCGCGCCTGGCGGTGTCGCATTCCACACGCGACCTGCGGCCGACGCTCGCCGACTACCTCAAGCGGCAGAAGACCGTGTTCGCTGCGCTGTCCGAGATGCGCCGCAAATACGGCGCGACCATTGTCTACCCGCACACGATCCTCTGCGCCGGCGGTCACTGCGAGGTCGCCGCGAACGGCATTCCGATCTATGTCGATGCCCACCATCTCACCTGGCGCGGCGCGCTTCTGCTCAAGCCGCTGCTCGACCCGCTGATCCGCTGAAATGCTGGGGATTGACTCTGGTCGAACATGAACATAAATAGAACGAAATGGCCGGACGCGTGGTGAAACCGCGGGTCCGCCGCTAGGGTCAATGGGACAAGTGCACGGGAAGGTTGGAGATGGCTGGAAGCGTCAACAAGGTGATTTTGGTGGGAAATCTGGGCCGCGATCCGGAGACGCGGCGGA